>NZ_JBEXYL010000025.1:0-110576 GCF_040630895.1 Streptomyces sp. NPDC005728 | reverse complement strand
GTCGTCGGCGGCACCGGCGAGGGCGGCGACGACGTTGTCGCCGGTGCGACGGACGGATCCGTCGTTGCTCACGAGGTGGCGGAACCAAACGGCGTCCACCCAGCCCCACCCCCGTCGGCCCCGAACAACTCGCCGAACTCCGCACGCTCAGCGAGATCGTGGACTTCGTCCTCAGCCTCGGCGGCGTCCTGAGCGACGCCCCGCGGACGCCGGCTCCCGCGACCGCTCCCAGGGCGGTCGTCAGCACCGAGGACATCGCCGCCGCGCTCCTCGGTGTCGTCTCGCAGAAGACCGGCTATCCGGCGGAGACGCTGGACCTCGCCATGGACGTGGAGGCGGACCTCGGCATCGACTCCATCAAACGCGTAGAGATCATGGGCCTCCTCCAGGAACGCTTCCCCGGCCCCACCCCCGTCGGCCCCGAACAACTCGCCGAACTCCGCACCCTGAACGAGATCGTCGGCTTCGTCCTCGAGCTGAACGCCCCGGCATCGGGCACCGCTTCACCCTCCGAGACTCCGGCATCGGGCACCGCTTCACCCTCCGAGACTCCGGACTCCGGCGCCTCCGCGGACGACGTACGGACCGCACTCCTCGGCGTCGTCTCGCAGAAGACCGGCTACCCGGCCGAGATGCTCGACCTCACCATGGACGTCGAGGCGGACCTCGGCATCGACTCCATCAAACGCGTCGAGATCATGGGCCTCCTCCAGGAACGCTTCCCCAGCCCCACCCCCGTCGGCCCCGAACAACTCGCCGAACTCCGCACCCTGAGCGACATCGTGGACTTCGTCACCGGCCTGTCCGGCGGTCCGGAGCCCGAGCCGCGGCATCGGCATGAGCCGAAGACCGAGACCGACGCCCCCGCACCCGGTGCTCTCGGCCGCGGCCAGGCCGCGCTCGTGGAGCTGCCCGTTCCGGACCGGCTCGTCGGGGCGTACCCGCAGAGCGGTGCCGTGCTCGTCGTCGACGACGGCAGCGAGGTCGCCGCGGCCACGGCGGCCCGGCTCGGGGAGGCCGGCCGGCAGGTGCGCGTGCTGCGGCTGCCCGGTGTGCCGCAGCGCGTCACGGGGGCGGAGGACACCGCCCTGACCGGCTGGGGTGCCACCGAACTGGCCGCCCGTATCGAGGAGTCGGCGGCCGGCCCGGTGCGTCTCGTGCTCGTCTTCGCCGCCGCGGACGGCCTGCCGTGGGCGGAGGGTGTGCGCAGGCTCGCGCACACGCTGCTCGTCGCCAAGCACACGGTGGCACCGCTGACCGCCGCGGCCGGGGCCGGTCACCGCGCCGCGTTCGTCACCGTCACCCGGCTCGACGGCTCCTTCGGCCACACCGGTGTCACCGAGGACGCGACGCCCGCAGGCGGCGTCGCCGGGCTGGTCAAGACTCTCGCGGTGGAGGCGCCCGCCGTCTTCTGCCGGGCGGTGGACCTGAGCCCGGCCCTGAGCGCGGCGGAGGCCGCCGGCCTGGTGCTGGAGGAGGTGTACGACGCCGCCGCGGGCCCCGTGCAGGTGGGCCGTGACGGCACGCGCCGCGTCGGTCTGACGCTCGGTGCGGAGCCGGCCGCGCCCGCCCTGCCCGGCGCCCCGCTCGGTTCCGGCGATCCTCTCGGCTCCGGCGACCTGCTCGTCGTCACCGGCGGCGGGCGCGGCATCACCGCCCGGTGCGCCGCCGCCCTCGCCGCCGCGTACCGCCCCGGCCTGCTGCTGCTCGGCCGTACCGCCCTCGGCGAGGAACCCGAGTGGGCCCGCGGGCTGACCGACGCGGCCGCACTGAAGGCCGCGGCCGTGGAGCACCTGAGGGGTTCGGGAGAGAAGCCGACCCCGAAGCGGGTCGAGCAGCTCTACCAGTCGGTGACGGGCGAACGTGAGGTCCGTGCCACCCTCGCCGGGATCCGCGCGGCGGGCAGCGAGGCCGAGTACCTGGCCGTGGACATCACCGACGCCGCCGCGACGGCCGCCGCCCTGGCACCGTACCGGGAGCGGATCACGGGTGTGGTGCACGGCGCCGGGGTCCTGGCGGACCAGCTGATCAGCGCGAAGAAGGGGGCCGAGATCGAGCGGGTGTTCTCCGTCAAGCTCGGCGGCCTGCGCTCCGTCGTGGCCGCGCTGCCGGCCGAGCAGCTACGGCACGTGGTGCTGTTCTCCTCGGTCGCCGGGTTCTTCGGCAACCGCGGGCAGTCCGACTACGCGATGGCCAACGAGGTCCTGAACGCCTGGTCCGCAGCGTTCAAGCGGCGCCACCCCGAGGCCCACGTCACGGCGCTGAACTGGGGCGCGTGGGACAGCGGCATGGTGTCGCCGCAGATCAAGGCGGTGTTCGAGGAGCGCGGCATCACCCTCATCCCTGAGGAGACCGGAACCCGGCTGTTCGCCGAGCAGTTCGCGCCCGAGCGGTCCGGTGACGTGATCACGGTCCTCGGCCCGACCACTCCTCTCTCGGCGCCGGAGCACACCGCGCCCAGGGCTCCGGTCGTCCTGGAGCGGGATCTGTCCGGCTTGGCCGGCGAGCCGCTGGTCGCCGATCACGTGATCGGTGACGCGCCGGTGCTGCCCGCCGCCGCGGCCCTCGGCTGGGCCGCGGGCGCCGTCGAGCGGCTGACCGGCGCCACGGTCGCGGAGATACGGGACTTCGTGGTCCACAAGGGCGTCGTCTTCGACGGCAGCCTCGACGGCAGCCGTTTCCATCTCTCCGTCGACCCGACGCCCGACGGTGCCGAGGCGGACGTCACGATCCGGTCGGTCTCCGGCGACGGGGCCGTACGCCCGCACTACGCCGCCCGCGTCATGCTGCGCGGCCGGGCCGGAGGGCCGCCCGAGCGCCTGGCCGGCCTGCCCGCCCTGGGCGGCGGCAGCGACGCCCAGGTCTGCTACGCCGACGGCACCCTGTTCCACGGTGCGTCGCTGCGCGGCCTGCGCCGGGTGCTGGACTCCGGCGAGGCGCGGCTCGTGATCGAGTGCACCCTGCCCGAACACCGGCCCGCCGGCGGCGCGTTCGGGAGCAGCCGGTACGCCCCCGGCACCGCCGACCTGCTGCTGCAGGCCGCGCTGGTGTGGATGCGCCGGAACCGCGACACGGCGAGCCTGCCGATGTCGGTGGGGCGGGCGGAGCTGTACGAGGCGCTGCCGGACGGCACACCGTTCGTCGTGGTGGTGGAGCCGGTGTCGGCGAACGGCACGACCGCGAGCCTCACGGTGACCGCGTGCGCCCCGGACGGACGGGTGCTGTCCCGGTTCACCGGCGTCTCCCTCGTGTCCACCCCGCAGCTGGCCGCCAAGTTCGCGGGCCGCTGAGCCGACATACGGACCGCCGGTCCCGGCGGGCGGCCGCTCCGACCGCCCGCCGGGACCGGCACCTTGGAGGAAGCAGCTGCTATGCACAAGTTCGCCATCGTCGGGATCTCCTGTCTGTTTCCGGGTGCCCGGACCCCCGAGGAGTTCCGGCAGAACCTCCTCGCCGGCACGGACAGCCGCCGCGACGGCGGTACGGAGGTCTTCGGACCGGAGCCCGACGAGCGTGACCTCGACCCCCGCCATCGCATCACCTCCCGCCGGGGCGGGTTCGTCACCGACTTCGCGTTCGACCCGACCGGTTACCGGCTGGACCCCGGCCATCTGGCCCGGCTCGACCGGATCTTCCACTGGTCGATGTACGCCGCCCGGGAGGCGCTGCGGGACTGCGGCCTGGGCGACGACCCCCGGGCCCTGGCCCGAACCGGCCTGGTCATGGGCAACTACTCGTTTCCGACGCCCGCTTCGGCCCAGGTCAGCGTCCCGCTGGCGCAGGAGGCCGTGCTCGCCGGCCTCGGCCGGGTGCTCGACGGGCTGCCGGGTGCGCGTCCGCTGGTCGACCGGGACGCGCTGGTGCCGGAGAACCTGCGGGTGAGCGGCTCGCCGGCGGCCGTCACCGCGGCCGCCCTGGGGCTCGGCGGCCCCCGCTACTGCCTGGACGCCGCCTGCTCGTCGGCGCTCTACGCGCTCAGCCTGGCCTGCGGCCATCTCGCGGCGGGCGAGGCGGACCTGGTGCTGGCCGGTGGCGTCTGCGCGCCCGACCCCACGCTGATCCATCTGTCGTTCTCCGATCTGCACGCCTACGCGGAGAACGGGTTCAGCCAGCCCTTCGACAACCGCTCGGGCGGGATCGTCACCGGTCAGGGCGCCGGCATGGTCGCGGTCAAGCGGCTGGCGGACGCGCTGCGCGACGGCGACCGCATCCACGCCGTCGTGGACGGCATCGGCCTGTCCAACGACGGCGCGGGACGGCATCCGCTGGTACCGCGCAAGTCCGGCCAGCTGGACGCCCTGACACGCGCCTACGCGAGCGCGGGCGTCGACCCCGCCGAGATCGACTACCTGGAGTGCCACGCCACCGGCACACCGATCGGGGACGCCACCGAGGCCCAGTCCGTCGCCGAGTTCTTCGGCGCGCACGGCCGGGTGCCGCTGCTGGGCTCGGTCAAGGGCAACATCGGGCATCTGCTGACCGTCGGCGGGCTGAGCAGCCTGCTCAAGGTCGTCCTGGCCATGCGGGACGGCACGATTCCGGCGACCATCGGGGTCGAGCAGCCGGTCACGTCCCCGGACGGCGGGGTCGGTGCGCAGAACCTGGTGCGCGCCGGCCGGGCCTGGCCGGAGGGGGCGGGACCGCGCCGGGTGGCCGTGTCCGCGTTCGGGTTCGGCGGCACCAACGCGCACGTCGTGCTGTCGGCGGCGCCCGATGCGACCGCTGCACAGACTCCCCCGGCCCCTGCCACGCTGCCCGCCCTGGACGTCGTGGGCCTCGGCGCGCACTTCGGGTCGCTGGAGTCCGTGGACGCCTTCGAGCGTGCCGTGCACCGGGGCGAGCACGACCTGCGGCCGCTGCCCGAGCACCGCTGGCGGGGTCTGGACCGTACCGAGGGCGGGACCCTGGAGCAGGCGGGCCTCACCGGAGACGCGCTGCGCGGGGCCTTCGTGGACGGCGTCGAGGTCGACCCGGCCGGGCTGCGGGTGCCGCCGTCGGACCTGCGTATCTACAACCCCCAGCACGCGGTGCTGACGAAGGTCGCCGACGAGGCGCTGCGCGATGCCGGGTACCGGCTCGGCAGCGGGGCGCGCGACACCCCGGACCCGCGCCGGGTCGCCGTGGTGGTGGTGACCGAGATCGAGCCGTACACACACGCCCGGCTGACCCGGTACGGCCTCGGGGCATTCCTGCGCCGCGAGTTGGACCGGGCGGGTGTCCGGCTGACCGAGGAGCAGCGGGCCGCGATCACCGAGCCGGCCCGGGACGCCGTGGTGGACCCCATCGGTGCGAACGAGGTCCTCAGTTACATCGGCAATGTGATGGCCGGTCGGGTCTCGTCCCGCTGGAACCTCACCGGGCCGTCGTTCACCGTGTCCGGCGACGGCGCCGGCATGGCCGAGGCACTCCAGGTCGCGCGGCTGCTGCTGCTCGACCCGGACCTGGAGGCGGTGCTGGTCGGCGCGGTCGACCTGGCGGGCTCGGCGGAACTCCTGCTGACACGGCCGGAGCCGGCCGGCGGACCGGGCCTCTCCTTCGACGAGGGCGGCCGGGGACGGCGGGTCGGCGAGGGCGCCGGAGCCCTGGTCGTCACCCGCGCGGACACGGCGCGGGGCCGGGTGCACGCCCGTATCGACGGGCTGGCCGTACGGTACGCGCCGGCGGCCGGCTCGATGCCCGGCGCCGTTGCCGCACCGCTCACCGAGGCCGCGGAGGCGGCCCTGGCCGAAGCCGGCCTGACAGCCGGTGAAGTGGGCTACCTGGAGGCCCACGCGGGCGGCACCGCCGAGGAGGACCGGACCGAGATCGAGGCGCTGGCGCGGGTGTACCGCGCGGGCGCCGGCAGCACCGCCCTGGGCAGTGCCAAGGCACAGATCGGCGACACCGGGTGCGCGGCCGGCGTGGCCGGGCTGATCCGGGCCGTGCTGTGCCTGCGGCAGGCGTATCTGCCCGGCACCCGGGGCTGGCGCCGCCCCGGGGACGACCTCGCGGAGGCCTTCGCCGCCTCGGCGTTCCACGTCCCGGACGCCGCACGCCCGTGGCTGCGCGAGCGGGCGGACAGCCCCCGCCACGCGGCCGTGAACATCCGGGGCGTCTCGGGCTCGCACGCTCACGTGGTGCTCTCCTCCGTGCCCGGCGCCGAGCGTCCGCGTCCGCGGGCCGACTGGTCGCGGGCGGGCGGGCCGGTGCTGCTGCCCGTCGCCGCGGACACGCTCGACGCGCTCCTCGACGAGGCCGGCCGGTACCGTGCGCTGCTGGCGGACGGCGCCGATCCGCGGGCCCTGGCGAGGGACGCCGCGCGCGGGCTCGACGGGCGCGGGCACGGGCTCGGCGGGCGGCGGCTGCGGATCGTCCTCGTCGGCCAGGACCGCGAAAGCCTGCTGCGGCAGCTGGAGGCGGCGGTCCGGGACGTGCCCGGTGCGCACGCCGAGGGCAGGGAGTGGGCCACTCCGGCCGGCTCCTTCTTCACCCCCCGGCCGATCGGTCCCGAGGGACGGGTCGCGCTCGTCTACCCCGGCGCCTTCAACAGCTATCCGGGGCTCGGCGCCGACCTCTTCCGGGCCTTCCCGTCCCTGCTCGACCGCTTCGAGCGCCAGGCCGCCGAACCGGCCCGGATGCTGCGGGCCGCCCAGTTGTACCCGCGCACCGTCGAGGCCCTCGACCGGCGCGGCCTGATGCGGCTGGAGGAGACCCTCGGCGACGACGTCCCGTTCATGCTCGCCACCGGCACGAGTTTCTCGATCCTCTACACCGCCCTCGTGCGCGAGGTGCTGGGCATCACCGCGCACGGCGGATTCGGCTACAGCCTGGGCGAGTCCAGCATGCTGTTCGCGACCGGCGGATGGGACCCTGCAGGCCGCAGCGACGCGCTGATCAGCGACAGCCCGATCTTCCGGGACCGGCTGTGCGGACCGCGCCGTACCGTACGGGACTTGTGGGCGCTGCCCGAGGAGACCCCTGACGGGGACGTGTGGGCGTCCCACGTACTGCTGACGTCCGCCGAACCGGTCCGCGAAGCTCTCGCTCGCTACGACCGGGTCCACCTCACCCATGTGAACACCCCGCGCGAGCTGGTGATCGCCGGTGATCCGGCGCAGTGCCGCGCGCTGATCGAGGAGTTGGGCTGCCCGGCCGCCCGCTCCCCCGTCAACGTGGTCATGCACTGCCCGGTCGTGGACGGCGAACTCGACGGGCTCGCCCGGATGAACGACTACCCCATGGGGTCCTTCGGGGACCTGGAACTGTTCAGCGCCTACGACTACCAGCCGCTCCCGGCCGAGCTGCTGGCCGAGTCCCCGCGGCGCATCGCCCACACCCTGCGCTCGACGATCGACTTCCCGCGGCTGGTGCACACGGCCTACGAGCGCGGCTACCGCTACTTCATCGAGGTGGGTCCGGGTGCCACCTGCTCCCGCTGGATCCGGGACACGCTCGGCGACACCCCGCACATGGCCGCCTGCGTGGACCGCCGGGGCGTTCCGGCGACCACCCCGCTGGCCCACCTGGCGGCCCGCCTCGTCGGCCACGGCCTCCCGGTGGACCTCACGGCCCTCCAGGAGCAGGCCCCGGCCCCGTCCGAACGCCCCGTCCGTCGTCTGCCCCCGGTCCGCGTGGGCCGCGGCGAACCCATCCCGGACCGCATAGCCCGCGAGGCCGCCAAGGCCCTGACCACCGCCTCCCTCACCCCGGCCGCTTCGGCCCAGGTACCTGCCGGACCAGTCACCCCAGGTCCGGCCGGCACGACACCTGCGGCCCTCCTTGCTCCCGCCCACACGTCAGCCGAAAAGACCGCAGGCCGACCGGCCACCACCCACCCGACCGCTCAACCACCCGGCCCCCTCCCCCCACCCGCCCACACCTCGCCCCGAACGACCACATCCCTCCCCGCCCGTGCCCACCCTCCGGGTGAAGCACCTCCACCCCTCCCCACGGCTCCCGACCCGGCCGGTGCAGGTGCCACACCGACCCGCCCGCCGGACGAGGGGCCTGCACACCTCCAGCCCGCCGCCCTCACTGCCCGCCCCGCTCGGCACCCTCGGTCCGCCGACGGAGACCGCATCGCCCGTGCCACGGCCGCGGCCTTGCCCGCCGGGGTCCCCGCCCCCGCCGTACCCGTCCTTTCCGTCCCGCCGGAGGAGCCCGCCGCCATGCCTGCCGACCCGACGCTGGAGATCTCCGAGGTGATCACCTTCGACGGGGATCCGATCACGGCCCTGCCCTGGGGTGCCCCGCAGCCTCCCTCGGTCGTCGCCCCGCCCGAGTCCTCCCCGCCCCCGCCCGCCCCGCCGTCGTACCCCCAGGCACCCTCCGGCCAGGGCCGGCGACCCGCCGCCGAGCTGATCCACGACCTGCGCCGGGAGATGCTCGCCGCCCACGGCGTGGTGATGGAGACCCACCGGGTGCTCCAGGCGGCGACCCTGGACCGTGCCGAGGCCCTGCTCGACGCGACGGCGCCCACCACGGCATCTCCGCAGCCCGCTCCCCTGCCCCTGCCGCCCGCCACCGCGACCACACCCCCGGCCCTGCCTGCCGCCGAGCCCCCGGCCCCGGCCCGTGAAGGCGTGATCTGGGACGAGGCCGACCTGCTCGAGTTCGCGACCGGCTCCGTGGCCAGGGTCTTCGGGTCCGGGTTCGCCGAGATCGACACCTTCCGCACCCGTGTACGGCTGCCCGCACCGCCGTACCACTTCGTCACCCGGGTCACCGAGCTGGACGCCGAGCCCGGGGTGCTGAAGCCCGCCCGGATCACCACGGAGTACGACGTGCCCGAGGACGCCTGGTACGCCGTCGACGGCGGAGTGCCGCCGGCGGTGGCCGTGGAGTCCGGACAGTGCGACCTGCTGCTGGTCAGCTATCTCGGGATCGACTTCCGCAACAAGGGCGAGCGGGTCTACCGGCTGCTCGACAGCTCGCTGATCTTCAAGGGCGGGCTGCCCACGACCGGGCAGACGCTGCGCTACGAGATCTCCATCGACCGGTTCGTCCACCAGGGCGACACCACGATCTTCTTCTTCAGCTACGACTGCTTCGCGGACGGCGAGCTGATCCTCCAACTCCGTGACGCCTGCGCCGGGTTCTTCAGCAAGCAGGAGCTGGAGACCCCGCTCGGCATCGTCCTCACCGACAAGGACCGGGCCCGGAGGGCCGCGCTTCCCAAGGGCACGTTCAAGCCGCTGGCCCACGCCCGCAAGCATCAACTGGACGCCCACGACCTGGAGTTGCTCGCCGAGGGCCGCCCCGGGGAGGTCTTCGGACCCGACCACGGCCAGGACCCGGGTCTCAACCCGGCGCTGCGCCTGCCGGACGAGCGGCTGCGCATGGTCGACGAGGTCACCGTCGACCGCAAGGGCGGGCCCTGCGAGCTGGGCCTGATCACCGCCGTCAAGCGCCTCGAGCCGGACGCCTGGTACTTCACCTGCCACTTCCCGGACGACCCGGTGCTCGCCGGCTCCCTGATCGCCGAGGGAGCAGTACAGCTGCTGCAGATCTACCTGATGCACCAGGGCCTGCACCTCACACTCCCCGACGCCCGCTTCCAGACGGTGACCGAGCGACGGATCGACGTCCAGGTGCGCGGCCAGGTCACCCCGAAGGACACCGAGATCCGCTACGAGGTGGAGGTCACCGAGCTGACCCTGCTGCCCCGGCCCACGGTGATCGCGGACGTCCTGGTGTACCTCGGGGACAAGCCGGTGGTCCGGATGCAGAACCTCGGCCTGCAGATCGTGGAGAAGCCCGGGACGCCGTACCGGCCGGAGACCGGCGGTGTGCCCGAGTTCCTCGGCCGGCGCAACCGCAGCGGCGAGCCGGCGATGATCAACGAACTGCATCTGGCTCACTCCGCGAAGGGTCTGCTGGACATGGCGATGGGTCCGGAGTTCGAGATCTACCGCACGAGCCGCGCGCCCTACATCCCCAACGGCGACTTCCAGTTCGTCGACCGGGTCATGTCACTGACCGGCACCCGGGGCGACCTGAGCCCCGGTTCCGAGATGGTCACCGAGTACGACTCGCCGGACGACGCCTGGTACTACGCGGAGAACTCCTCGCCGTACATGCCGAACTGCGTGTACATGGAGTCCTCGCTGCAGGCCGCCATCTTCCTCGGCTACTACCTGGGCGCCACCCTCCGGCAGCCCGAGGAGGAGTACGCCATCCGCAACCTCGACGGCCGCGCGACCCTGGTGAAGGACATCGACCTGCGCGGCAAGACCGTGCGGCACCACTCGAAGCTGCTGATGACGAGTGTCGTCTCCGGTGCGGTGCTGCAGAACTTCTCGTACGAACTCAGCGCGGACGGCGAGGTGTTCTACACCGGCGAGTCGTTGTTCGGCTACTTCAACGCGGCCGCCCTGTCGAACCAGGTCGGCCTCGACAGCGGCACCTACGTCAAGCCGTGGATCGAGGCGGAGAACCCGGCGGCCGACCGGGTCCGGCGCATCGAGCTGGACGGTGGCCGAGCGCCCGCCTTCCGGGACGCCTCCGGAGGCGAACTGCATCTGCCCGGCGGCCGGTTCGACCTGGTGGACCGGGTCGACCTGGTCGCGGACGGCGGCCGGTTCGGCACCGGCTATGTGCACGGCTTCCGCAGCATCCGGCCCGACGAGTGGTACTTCGACCGCCACTTCCACCGCGACCCGGTGATGCCCGGCTCGCTGGGCGTCGAGGCGGTGCTTCAGGCCATGCGCCTGTTCGTGCTGGAGCAGAACCTCGCCGAGGGCATGCCCCGGCCCCGGTTCGCCCTGGCCACCGGCGTGGAGATGTCCTGGAAGTACCGGGGCCAGATCCTGCGCGACGACCGCGAGCTGTTCTTCGACGTGCACATCAAGGAGGTCCGCCGGGAGGCGGACCGGTTGCTGCTGATCGCCGACGCGGACCTGTGGAAGCCGGGCCTGCGGATCTACGAACTCACCGATGTGGCCATCGAAGTCCGCCCCGACGCCGGCTGACGTCCGGCACAGCCGAGGAGCACTGTTGTCCATGAGCACCCCCCAGGCCCCCCTCCGCTGGTACGGGGACGGGTACCCGAGCGTGGACCCGGCCGGGATCAACCAGGTCCTGAGCCGGGTGGAAGAGCCCTGCTTCATCGTGTCCACGGCGCAGGGCGCCGGCGCGGTCTGCGGCGGCACGGCCGCCGCCGGCGGGAACGGGCCGGGTGTCCTGGCCGCCGCCCCGGCCCTGCCCCCGCAGCGGCTCGGCTCCGCCGGTTTCCGCGCCGCGCACGGTGTGCGGCAGTCGTACATGGCCGGCGCGATGGCGGGCGGCATCGCCTCCGCGGACCTGGTGATCGCGCTGGCCCGGCAGGGCTTCCTCGCCTCGTTCGGCGCGGCGGGCCTGCTACCCGAGAGCATCGGGAAGGCGCTGGCCCGGTTCGCCGCCGAGATCCCCGGTCTGCCGTACGCCGTCAACCTGATCCACAGCCCCAGCGAGGACCGGCTGGAGCGCGAGGCGGTCGAGCTGTTCCTGCGCAGGGGTGTGCGCTGCATGGAGGCCTCGGCCTTCATGGGGCTGACCCCGCATCTGGTCCGCTACCGGCTGGCCGGACTGCGGCA
This sequence comes from Streptomyces sp. NPDC005728, assembly GCF_040630895.1. Classification (NCBI taxonomy): domain Bacteria; kingdom Bacillati; phylum Actinomycetota; class Actinomycetes; order Kitasatosporales; family Streptomycetaceae; genus Streptomyces; species Streptomyces sp. NPDC005728. Next base: position 99,024 of record NZ_JBEXYL010000025.1, on the reverse strand, counting down.
GGACCCGTCGGGGCAGGTGATGGCCGGGAACCGGGTCATCGCCAAGGTGTCCCGGGCCGAGACCGCCGAGCGGTTCATGCGCCCCGCCCCGGCCACTCTGGTGGACACCCTGCTGAGGGACGGTCTGGTCACCGCCGAGCAGGCGCGGCTCGCGCATCTGTTGCCGCTCGCCGACGACATCACCGTGGAGGCGGACTCCGGCGGGCACACCGACCGCCGCCCGCTGCCCGCGCTGTTCCCGGTCATCCTGCGGGTGCGCGACCAGATCCAGCGCGAGCACCGCTACGCCACCCCGATCCGGGTCGGCGCGGCCGGCGGACTCGGCACCCCGACGGCCGTGGCCGCCGCGTTCGCCATGGGCGCCGCCTACGTGGTGACGGGTTCGGTCAACCAGTCCTGTCTGGAGTCCGGCACCTCACCGGCCGCCCGCGAGCTGCTCGCGCAGGCGGACGTCACGGACTGTGCGATGGCTCCGGCGGCCGACATGTTCGAGATGGGTGTGGAGCTGCAGGTCCTGCGCCGGGGCTCGATGTTCGCGATGCGCGCCCAGCAGCTCTACCGGCTCTACCAGACGTACGAGGGCATCGAGGCGCTGCCCGCCGAGGAGCGGGCGCGGCTGGAGTCGCAGGTCTTCCGGCGGCCGCTGGAGGACGTGTGGCAGGAGTGCGTCCGGTACTTCACCCGGCGCGATCCCGACCAGCTGGCCCGGGCGGCCGACAGCCCCAAGCGCCGGATGGCGCTGGTGTTCCGCTGGTACCTGGGCATGGCCTCGCGCTGGGCGGTGACCGGTGAGGCCGACCGGACCGCCGACTACCAGATCTGGTGCGGCCCGGCGATGGGCAGCTTCAACGCCTGGGTGTCCGGCAGCTATCTGAAGACCCCCGAGAACAGGACGGTGGCCGATGTCGCCCACCACCTGATGCGCGGGGCGGCTTTCCACACCCGGATCGCCCAGCTGGCCACGGCGGGCGTGACGCTCCCGTCGGCGGCGGCGGACTACCGACCGGTCCCGCTGGAGCTGCCCGCCCTGACGGAGGCCGTGTGATGGGCGCGCTGACAGCCGAGATGGTGGAGGAACTACTCGGTGATCCCGAGGATCCGGGCAATCCGTACGGGTTCGCCGCGGCCGTCGCCCGGGACGAGGCGGACGCCCACCCGGACGAGCTGTGCGACCGGCTGGTCTCGGCGGGCTTCCATCTCAACTACCTGCCGAAGGAGTGGGGCGGCGCGTTCGAGTCCTTCGACCGCAGCCTGACGCTGGTGCGTGCGGCGGCCCGGCGGGACGTGAACGTGATGCCGGGGACCATGTTCGGCATCATCGCGGCCACCTGTCTGCAGCTGCACGGGGACGAGGACCAGCGGAGTCTGACGGCGGACGTCCTCACCCGGGGCGGCACGGTGGCGTTCGCGCTGACCGAGGCCGAGCACGGCAGCGACCTGCTGTCCGGCGAGGTGCGGCTGGACGACGACGGGCGGCTGCACGGCGAGAAGTGGATGGTCGGCAACGGCCTGAGCTGCGAGGCCGTGTACGTGGTGGCCCGTACCGGCGCCCGCGGTCCGGGCGCGTTCTCCGCCTATCTGCTGGACGCGGACTGGGCCGAGCGCCACGGTCTGGTCCGGGAGCCGGCCGCCCGTACCGGCGGCATGCGGGGCGTGGACACCGCGCGGCTGCGCTTCGCCGGGCTTCCGGTTCCCGGGCACGCCCTGGTGGGCAAGGTCGGCGAGGGTCTGGAGGTGGCCGTCCTCGCCCAGCAGGCGGTCCGGCTGATGAGCATGGCGGGCAGCCTCGGCTGCGCGGACACCGCGCTGCGCCTGACTCTCGGCTTCGCCGCCGAGCGCCGGGTCGCCCGTGTGCCCCTGCTCGACGTGCACCATCCGCGCCGGGACCTGGCCGTGGCCTCGGCGGCTCTGCTCGCGGCCGACGCGGTGGCGGTGGCGGCCGCGCGGGGCGTGCATGTCGTCCCGGAGGTGTTCAGCGTCTGGGCGCTCGCCGCCAAGCACGTGGTCGCGGAGGCCACGGACGACCTGGTCCGGCGCTGCGGGGCCGTGCTCGCCACCCGCGCGGTGCTGCGCGAACAGGCGCCCGGTGCGGGCATGTTCCAGAAGATCCAGCGGGACACGGCCGTGGTCCGGGTGATCGACGCGAGCCCGCTGGCGAACCTGCGGGCCTACGCGGCCCAGATCCCGGCACTGGTCACCCGTGAGGAGGCGCCCGTCGCGGACACCGTGCACCGGATCTTCGCGCTGGACGCCGGACTGCCGTCGTACGACCCCACGCGCCTTGACCTAGTCGCCCGAGGCACGGATCCCGTCCTCGGCGCCCTGCCGGGGATCGTCGCCGGCGCCCTGGAGCGCCTGGGCGACGACCCGGCCGCCGCCCTGGTGCGCCGGCTCGGCGGCGCCGCGACCGGACTCGGCCCGCGCGCGGCCGCCGCACGGCAGCGGGACGCCGACCCCAACGCGCTGGTGGACCTCGCCGAGCGGTACGCGTGGGTGCACGCGGCCGCCGCCTGTCTGCACCTGTGGTGGCACAACCGCGACCGGCCGCTGTACGGCGCCGAACCGGGTGCCACCGGCTGGCTGCGGGCGACGCTCGCCTATCTGCTGGCCCGCGCCGAGGGCGTGGACCCGCGCCGCCACGGCCCCGACCTGCTGCCCGCCCTCGACACCACGCGGGCGCTCGTCCGGTCCGGGCGGCTGATGACCGCCGTGCCGGTGCGTCTCGCTTCCGCCTCTCACCCGATGGAGGACTCCTCATGTCCCAGGCCGAGTTGACCGAACTGGCCGAGCGGCTCGAGCAGTACCTCGGCGATCCGCACGACCCGGAGAGCCGGATGTCGTTCGCCGAGGTGCTCGACCACGACGAGCGCGACGCCTTCCCGTACGGGTTCGTCGGCCTGCTGCGCCGCTGGGGGTTCCTGGACCACGGTCTGCCCGCCGAGCAGGGCGGCAAGGCCGGCAACCCGGAGACCGGGTTCACGCTGATGCGGCTGGTGGCGCGGCGCGACGGGGCGACCGCCATCGCGCTCGGGCTGACCAACGCCGCGTTCACCCCGCTGTGGATCGCGGGCACCGACGAGCAGAAGCGGCGGCAGATCGACGCCGTCCACCAGGGGGTCGGGCTCGCGTGGGGGCTGTCCGAGGCCGCGCACGGCAGCGATCTGCTCAGCAACGAGGTCGTCGCGGAGCGGGTGGCGGGCGGCTACCGGCTCGCCGGTGAGAAGTGGCCGATCGGCAACGCCACCTTCGCCGACCGGATGGTCGTCTTCGCGCGCACCGGGCCGCGCCAGGGCGCCGGGGACTACTCGATCCTCGTGGTCGACAAGTGGCGGGCCGAGGCCGAGACGGTCCGCGAGACGCCCCTGCTGAAGCTGCACGGCGTACGGGCCCTGGACCTGAGCGGGCTGCGGTTCGACGGCGTCTTCGTGCCGGAGTCCGACCTGGTCGGCGCCGAGGGCCAGGGCCTGGAGATCGCCCTGAAGACCAGCCAGACCGCACGCCTGGTCATCCTCAGCCTGGCCCTGTCGGGCGTGGACACGTCGCTGCGCACGGCCCTGGAGTTCGCCCAGGACCGGATCCTGTTCAACCGTCCCGTCGTCGAAGTGCCGTACACCGCCCGCCAGTTGACGGAGTCCCTCGCCGATCTGATGGTGGCGGACGCGGTGTGCCTCGGCGCCGTCCGCAGCGTCCAGGCCTCGACCGGACAGGTGAGCGTCTTCTCCTCCGCGGCCAAGTACCTGGTGCCGACGCTGCTGGAGGAGACCCTGGCACGGCTGAACGTCGTGCTGGGCGCCCGGGTGTTCCTGCGCACCCATCCGCGCTTCGGCATGCACCAGAAGATGCTGCGCGACATCCTGGTGACCAACATGGCCGACGGGAACACCGTCGTGAACCTGCGCAACATCGGCCACCAGCTTGCCGCGCTGCTGGAGAAGGGCCGTACCGCCGACGCCGAGGTGCGCACCGAGGCGGTCGCACGGGCAGCCGTGCTCTACCGCATGGACGCCGAACTGCCCATCTACCGGCCCGCGTCGCAGGAACTGTCCAACCGGGGCCTGGACGACGCGGTCCTGGCCGCGCCGGACTCCCTGATCCGGCTGCGGGTGCTCGCCGACCGGGCCGCGGACAAGGATCGCGACCGGCTGCTGTCGGCCGCCGACCTGGCGGCCGAACTGCTCGGTCGGCTGCTCCCGTTGGAGGAGCGCGCCGAGCGGCTGCGCGCCGAATCGGGCCGCGGCTACGCACACTCGGCGGAACTGTTCGACCTGGCCAAGGAGTACTGCCTGGTGCACGCGGCCGCCGCGTGCGTGCACACCTACGTCCACTCGCACGACCTGATGGCCGAGCCGCTGCCGAGCCCCTCGTTGCTGTTGCTCCAACTGGAGCGGATCAACCGGCAGTTCCACCCGTACGAGGCCTACCGTGACCCCACCGCCGTGGACGAGGCCCTGGCCGTGCTGACCCGCCTGCACGACGAGAACCGGCTGCTGTCGCACTGGCCGATCACGCTGGCCGAGCGGACCGCGCCCGCGGAGGGGGCCCGGTGCGCGGAAGCCCGCTGACGCGCACCGGGCCGGACCCGGGGGTGGCCGACCTGTGGACGCTGCCCGAGTACCGGGTGCCGGAGCTGGCCGCGCGGATGGGCGGCCCGGACCTGCTGGCCCCGGACGAGCGCGCCCGGCACGACCGGCTGCTGCGGACCGGCTCCCGGCGCCGCTTCCTGGGCGGGCGGCTGCTCGCCCGGCTGGCCCTGGGCGCCCGCACGGGGCTGCCGCCGGACACCTGGCGGTTCGTCCGGGACGGGAACGGGCGCCCGGAGCCGGTCCCGGACACCGCAGGGCTGCGCTTCAACCTGTCCCACACGGACGGTCTGATCGTCTGTGTGCTCACCCGGGGGCGCGGCTGCGGTGCGGACGTGGAGCGCATCCCGTTCGACGCGGAGAAGACGCGTCTGCTGAACGCCTTCCTCGGTGCGGCGGACCCGGACCTCGCCACGTGCGAGCGGTGGGTGTTGGCCGAGGCCTATCTGAAGGGGGTGGGCGTCGGTCTCGCGGGGGGCCTGAGGGACCTCCGCTTCCGGCACCGGGGCGGCGGCCGGTTCACCGTCGTCGACGCGCGCCGGCCGGACCTGGCTCGCCGCTGGCGGCTCGACCTGCTGCGCCCCTCCGAGCACCACCTCGTGGCGGTGGCGACCGAGGGCGGCGGCACGGTGCGTCTCCGCGAGCCCTCCTGGGGCCGGTCCGTACCGGCCGCCGGCCCCGCCCGCACGCCTGTCACCTCTCTTCCCGACCCTCTGCAACCGTAAGGACCCGCCATGTCCCAGCACACGCCGACCGTCGCCGTGATCGGCGCCGGCCCCGCCGGCCTGTCCGCCGCCTACCATCTGCGCGACCGTGCCCGGATCACCGTCTTCGAGCGCGAGGACCGCCCCGGCGGCCACGCCAACACCGTGGAGGTCGAGGAGAGCGGGCACGTGCTCGGCCTGGACACGGCGTTCATCGTCTGCAACCGGCGCTTCTACCCGCAGCTGACCGCGTTCTTCGACCAGCTCGGCGTCGACACCGTGCCGCATCCGGGTGGCTTCACCTTCTTCGACCTCGACAGCGGCCTGGAGTACGGCACCGAGGAGCTGGAACTCGACGAGAGCGCGGTCGAGGAGCGCTACGCCGACCGGCACCCCGGGTTCCCGGACGTCTGGCGGGAGGTGCGCCGCTTCCACGAGGAGAGCCGGCGGGACTTCGTCCGCGGCCGTGCCGACATGTCGATGGGCGAGTACCTCGACCGGGGCGGATACAGCCAGGAGTTCCGCCACTCGTATCTGATCCTGCTCTGCTCGGCCGTCTGGTCGGTGCCGGCCGAACTGGTCTGGGAGATGCCCGCGGCCACGGTCATCGCGTTCTTCGTCGGCCACGACGAGGGCGGCCTCGGCGGCCGGCGGGTCGACTGGCGTACGGTGGGCGGCGGTTCGATCTCCTACGTGCGCAAGGCGCTCGCGGCGATCGGCCCCGAGTTGCGGGTGGCCTCGCCGGTCATCGCCGTACGGCAGGAGGCGGACGGGGTCACCGTGACCACCGCCGCCGGATCCGAGCGGTTCGACCACGTAGTGCTGGCCACGCACGCCGACGAGGCGTTCGCCCTGCTGGAGAACCCCACGGGCGCCCAGCGGACGGCGCTGGAGGGCGTCCGCTACAGCAGCTCCCGTGTCGTGCTGCACACCGACCCGTCGGTGATGCCCGCCGCCGCAGAGAGCCGGCGGGCCTGGAACTACGGCAAGATCCGGGTGGACGGCGAGACCCGCTGCTTCGTCACCTACTACCTGAACCGGCTGCAGGACTTCGAGGCCGAGCGGGACTACTTCGTCACCCTCGACCCGCCCCGCCCCCTCGACCCGGAGACGGTCATCCGCGCGTTCGACTACACCCACCCGGTCATCGACATCTCGCTGCGCGAGCGGCAGTCCGTGATCTACCGCGCCAACGAGGGCACCCGGGTCAAGCTGGCCGGGTCGTACTTCCACTCCAAGCAGCTGGGCCCGGACCTGATCGGCTCGCACGAGGCAGCGTTCTCGGCCGGGGCCGAGGCCGCGGCCGAGATCCTTCGCGAGCTGTCCTGACCCGTCTCAGTGCTCGGTGTGCCGCCGTGCCGACTCGTTCTCCTGGGCCATGCGCCTGAGCGCCAGCAGCGCGGGCTCCAGGAGGACGGTCAGCAGCAGGGCACGCTCGGCCAGCTCCAACGGGTCCTCGATGCCGTCCAGTTGGTCGAGGTCGAGGACCGCGGTCCGCTCCGCGAGGCGGGCGTACGGCAGCAGGGTGCGCCAGTCCCTCGGGACGCCCAGCGAGCGCAGCGAGGCCAGGGTCTCGGCGAGCGCGGCGCGGGCGGGCGCCGACTCGTGCACGTCCCAGCCCAACTCCTTGACCAGTGCGTCGACTTCGGCCGCCTCGGGGGCCTGCTGTGCGGGCTCCTCGGCCAGCCGGATCGCGCCGAGGGCGAGGCCGAGGGTGAGGTGGGTGTCGCCGGTGTGCTGGTCCAGGGCGTCGAGGAGGTCCCTGGTGGTGCTGACAGGCAGCCCGCGTACGCCGGTCAGCGCGCGGATCAGGCGCAGGCGGCGCAGGTGCTGCTCGTCGTACTCGGCCTGGGTCGCGGCGGTCTGCCGGCCGGCCGGGAGCAGGCCCTCACGGAGGTAGTACTTGATCGTCGTGACGGAGACGCCGCTGCGGCGGCTCAGTTCGGAGATACGCATCGGTTCGGCTCCGCTCTTGAAAACTGGATACCTCTACTGTCTAACATAGATAGTAGAGGTATCCAATTTGGGTTCCTCCTCCTCGTCCTGCCTCTGACCCGAGAAGGCCGCAGCCATGCCGACCCTGCCCTGGACCACCGTCAACAAGCCCGCGCCGGATGCCGAGGCGTTCGTCATGGCGTCCCGTCTGGAGGTCCGCTCCCTCAAGGACGTACCGCGCTTCTTCCTGAAGTCCCTCGCTGCCTGGAGGCAGGTCTCCGGCGCGCCCGGCGCCTACGGCGCCTCGCTCATCGCCGAACCCTTCAAGCGCACCTTCTGGACACTCTCGGCCTGGCAGGACAAGGACGCGCTGTACACCTACGCCCGGACCGAGCCGCACAAGTCGATCATGATCGGTCTGCGGCCCACGATGAAGCACTCGGTCTTCACGTTCTGGCAGGTCCCGGCGGCCGACCTGCCTCTCGACTGGTCGGACGCCAAGCGCCGGCTGGCCGAGCAGGACACCGACGCCTGACCCCCGCTCACCCCCATCAGGAGACTCCCGTCATGACGCTGTCCGAAGAAAACGCGGTCCTCGACGATCCGGTCGTCGACGACCCGGAGCGCACGGGTCGGCGCGTTCCGCTCTGGCTCGCGATCGTCGCATGCAGCGTGCCCATGTTCATGGTCGCGCTCGACAACCTCGTCGTCTCCACCGCCCTGCACACCCTGGCCGTGGATCTCGGGGCGAACACCCAGCAGTTGCAGTGGTTCGTCAACGCCTACGTCCTCAGCTTCGCGTGCCTGCTGATGACAGGTGCCGCGCTCGGCGACCGGTTCGGCCGGCGGCGGGTGTTCGTGCTCGGCATCGTCGTGTTCACGCTGGCCTCCGCGGGCTGCGGACTGGCCGACACCAGCGCCCAGCTGATCACGTTCCGGGTCGTCCAGGGCTTCGGGGCCGCGGCCGTGATGCCGTTGTCGCTGACCCTGCTGTCCCAGGCCGTGCCGGACCGGATGCGCGGGCTGGCTCTCGGTCTGTGGTCGGGGATCAGCGGCCTGGCCGTCGCGATGGGCCCGGTGGTGGGCGGCGCGGTGGTCGACGGTCTGGACTGGCGGTGGATCTTCTGGATCAACGTGCCGGTGGGTGTCGTCGCCGTCCCGCTCATCCTGCTGACGCTGCGCGAGAGCTCGCTGCCGGGGATCCGCCTGGACCTGGTCGGCATGGTGCTGGCCGCCGCGGGACTGTGCGCGGTGGTCTGGGGCATCGTGCACGGCGACACGGACGGCTGGAGTTCGGCGAAGGTGCTGGGCGCCTTTGCCGGGGGTGCGGTGCTGCTCGCCGCGTTCGTGCTGTGGGAGGCGCGGGCCGAGCAGCCGATGCTGCCCCTGTCCTTCTACCGCGTCCGGGCCTTCACCCTCACCAACATCGTCTCCGCAGCGATGTACTTCGGTGTCTTCGGCTCGCTCTTCCTGCTCGCCCAGTACCTCCAGATCGTGCCCGCGCGGACCCCGCTGGAGGCCGGTGTACGCACTCTGGCCTGGACACTGATGCCGATGTTCGTCGCCCCCGTCGCCGGCGTGCTCACCAACAAGGTCGGCGGCGGCCGCCTCATGGCGCTCGGCCTGTTCCTGCAGGGTGTGGGCCTCGGCTGGATCAACCTGGTCGCGGACACCGACACCGCTTACTCGTCGCTGGTCGCCCCGATGGTCGTCGCGGGCATCGGCATGGGTTTCGTGTTCGCCCCCACGGCCGCGGTCGTGCTCGGCTCGGTCGCCAAGGAGCACGCCGGCAAGGCCTCCGGTGCGAACACCACGGTCCGGGAGATCGGCGGGGCGCTCGGCATCGCCGTCCTCAGCACGGTGTTCGTGGCGCACGGCAGCACCCGCGGCCCCCAGGAGTTCGTCGACGGCCTGCACCCCGCGGTGTGGGTCGGCGTCGCAGTCGTCCTCGTCGGCGCCCTGTGCGCCCTGGGCATTCCGCGCTCGCGGAGCACGGCGTCCGAGCAGGCGTGAGCCCCTGACCCGCATGAGGTCCGGCCGACCCTGTACGGGGGGCCGGACCTCACGCGTCCCCGTAGGCCTCTCCGCCCAGCTCGAGCCCGGCCGAGCCCGCCGTCACATCGGCCAGCCATGCACGGAACGCGTCCACGTCGGCGTCCGGCAGACCGATCTCGATGGTGACTGCCTCGCCGTAGCGCACGTCCCGGACCTCGCGTCCGGTGGACCGCAGGTCGTTCTGGACCTTGCCCGCGCGCTGGTGGTCGACGGTCACCGTGGCCAGCCGGAAGCGGCGCCGGGTGAGCGTGCCGAGCGTGTCCAGGGCCTCGCCGACCGCTCCGCCGTAGGCCCGGATGAGCCCGCCCGCGCCGAGCTTGACGCCGCCGTAGTAGCGGGTGACGACGGCGACGACGTACCGCATGTCGCGGCGCAGCAGCATCTGGAGCATGGGCACGCCGGCGGTGCCGCCCGGCTCGCCGTCGTCGCTGGCCTTCTGCACGGCCGCGTCGGCGCCGATGACGTACGCCCAGCAGTTGTGCGTGGCGTCGGCGTGTTCCTTGCGGACGGCCGCGACGAACTCCTGGGCCTCCTGCTCGGTGGCCGCCGGGGCGAGGGCGCACAGGAAACGGGAGCGGTTGATCTCGGTCTCGTGCACGCCCGCGCGGGCGACTGTGCGGTACTCGTCCTGCATTCCGTCAGCCTATGCGAGCGGCCGGCCGGCCTTGATCGCGGTGCGGGCGGGCCCAGGATGAGCAGGGCGCCCCCGCGGTCACTTCTCCTTCTCTCCGCGCGGCACGGTGAACGACGTCAGCAGGGCCGTGCCCGGGGCGAGGGCCTTCCAGCCGGTGCCGCGCCAGGTCAGCAGGGCGACGGCAGAGGTCGGGAACTTCACGCGGACCCGGTCGAGCGTGTCGTCCAGACCGTCCCCGGCCAGCTCCAGGACCAGTTCCTCCAACCCGGGGTTGTGCCCGACCAGCAGCAGCGTCTCCACTTCGCGCGGTGTCTCGCGCACGACCTGCAGCAGGTCCGGCACGTCGGCCGCGTACAGCCTGCGGTCGTAGCGCACCGGGGGCGGTGTGCCCCACTCGGCGGAGGCCAGTTCCCAGGTGCGGCGGGCGCGTACGGCGGTGGAGCACAGGGCGAGGTCGGGCAGGCAGTCGGCAGCGGCGAGGGCTCTCCCGGCGGCCGGGGCGTCCCGCATTCCGCGCGGTGCCAGCGGACGCCGGTGGTCCTCGACCCCCTCGGGCCAGGCCGACTTGGCATGCCGCAGCACCACCAGCCGGCGCAGCGGACCCGAGCCCGCCCGCTCGATCATGCGAGGCTCCCGAGATCACGGGCGAGGTCGAGGGCGAGCAGGCGGTCCGCGTACACGTACGTCTCGAACCGGGCCCCGTCGGGCAGCCCCGGCGCGCTCCCCACGTCCCGCAGCACGTCCAGCACCCCGGGCAGGTCGAGATCGTCCTCCCACGCGGCCCGCAACCGCGCCCGCACCGCGTCGGGCACCGGACGCGAGGGCTGCCGCGCCCATCCGGCGACGGCCTGCCGCCAGCGGGCAAGGCTCCGCGCGGCCTCGCCGAGCCGGTCCGCATCCAGCCGTGCCGTCGTGTTCCGGGGGACGGAGAGGAGGGCGAGGCGCAGGGCGGTGGGATCGTCGAGGAGGGCGGGGAGATCGAGCGGGCGAGGGCCGTCCGGCGACCCGCCGGGCCGGTCCGCGACCGCCGGTCCCGCCCCCGTCCAGACCGCGGGTGCGACGGCCAGCAGCGGACCCTCACCGGGGATGCCCTCGGTGTCCGCTCCCACCACATGGATCACCTGCGCCTCCCCCAGTCCCGAGGCGAGGTCGCGGCCGTCCTCGAAGGGGCGGACGGCCAGGGTCGTCGCAGCCTGGCGCAGCTCGGCGTGCCGGCGGGGCGCGGTGAGGATCGTCCAGACCGGGGTACCGCCCAGTTCCAGGGCGCGGACCAGGACGTCCGCGGTGAGCAGGACCCGCAGGGCCGTCAGATCGAGGCCGGCGGCATAGGCCTCGATGCGGGTCAGGCCGCGGCGGGCGGGCGCGGCGGAGACGGGCTCACCGGTTCGGGCGTCGAGGATGCGCAGCACGGCCCGAGCGTAGGCGCGCGGGCGGCCGTACGCAGGCACCTTGCACCGATTCACGTCACCGTGGCGGGGCAGCGGGGGGAATCCGCACCGCGTGGGCGCTGTTGTCCGGACGACCATCCCCACGCAGCCCGAGGAGGCCGCCGTGTACGACGACGAAGCGACGATCCGCAGGATTCTGACCGAGGTGGGCGACACCTGGGCGGTGGTCGGTCTGTCCTCCAACCGGCGGCGGGCCGCCTACGGGGTCGCGCAGGTGCTGCAGCGGTACGGCAAGCGGATCGTTCCGGTGCACCCGAAGGCGGAGACGGTGCACGGCGAGCAGGGGTACGCCTCCCTGGCGGACATTCCCTTCGACGTCGATGTCGTCGACGTGTTCGTCAACAGCGAGCTGGCCGGTGCGGTCGCCGACGATGCGGTGTCCAAGGGGGCCAGGGCGGTCTGGTTCCAGCTCGATGTCGTGGACGAGACCGCCTACGAGCGGACCCGGACCGCGGGCCTGGACATGGTCATGGACCGCTGCCCGGCGATCGAAATCCCCCTCCTGACCTGAGTGTCTCACCTTCTTCTCACAATTCACGGCTGAATATTGACATTCGAGTCACCCCCTGACCTGTGCGAATACGGAAGCCAAGAGGGGCAAGATCCGAGGTCAAGACTTCACCAAGAGTCTTTTGGCGACGCGGAAAGCGGCCCTACGGTGTGGCGCTGTTGTTCGTTAATTCTGCGTTTACGATCTGAGAGGCCACTTGACATGGTGAAAGTCGACCATGCCGCGCCGATAGCCACGAAGGACCAGGGCGGCCTGCGCCGCGACGTCGGCCTGATCGGTCTGATGTGGGCCTCCGTGGGCTCCATCATCGGCTCCGGCTGGCTGTTCGGCGCCGAGAAGGCGGTCGTGGTGGCCGGCCCCGCGGCGATCATCTCGTGGGTGATCGGCGCGGTGGCCATCGTGCTGCTGGCTCTGGTGCACGCCGAACTCGGCGGCATGTTCCCGGTGGCCGGTGGCACGGCCCGCTACCCGCACTACGCGTTCGGCGGCCTGGCCGGCATGTCGTTCGGCTGGTTCTCCTGGCTCCAGGCCGCCACCGTGGCACCGATCGAGGTCGAGGCCATGATCGGCTACGCCAAGCACTGGAGTTGGGCCGACGGGCTACAGCGCGCCGACGGCACGCTCACGCTCAGCGGCATCATCGTCGCGGTGGTCCTGATGGCGGTCTTCGTCGCGGTCAACTTCCTCGGCGTACGCGTCCTGGCACACACCAACAGCGCCGCCACCTGGTGGAAGATCGCCGTCCCGCTCGCGGCGATCTTCGTCATCGCCATCGGCAACTTCCACCCGGGCAACTTCACCTCCGAGGGCTTCGCGCCGTTCGGTGCCAAGGGCGTCCTCGGTGCGATCAGCTCCAGCGGCATCATCTTCGCGCTGCTGGGCTTCGAGCAGGCGATCCAGCTGGCCGGCGAGAGCCGCAACCCCAAGCGTGACCTGCCCCGCGCGACCCTCGGTTCGGTCGCGATCGGCTCGGTGATCTACATCCTGCTCCAGGTCGTCTTCATCGTCGCGCTGCCGCACAGCTCCTTCGCGCACGGCTGGGCGAACCTCGACTTCCCCGGCATCAGCGGCCCCTGGGCGGGTCTGGCCACACTGGTGGGCATCGGCTGGCTGAGCGTCGTCCTGTACGCCGACGCGATCATCTCTCCCGGCGGCACCGGCCTGATCTACACCACCGCCACCTCCCGCATCTCCTACGGCCTGGCCAAGAACGGCTACGCGCCGAAGCTGTTCGCAAAGACGGACTCCCGCGGTGTGCCGTGGTTCGGCCTCGTGGTCTCGTTCGTGACCGGTGTGATCTGCTTCCTGCCGTTCCCCAGCTGGCAGGAGCTGGTCAGCTTCATCACCTCGGCGAGCGTCCTGATGTACGCGGGCGCACCGCTGGCGTACGGCGTCTTCGCCGACCGCCTGCCGCACCACGAGCGTCCGTACCGGCTGCCCTTCGGCAAGTTCGTCTCGCCGCTGTCGTTCGTGGTCGCCAACCTGATCATCTTCTGGTCCGGCTGGGACACCCTGTGGCGGCTCGGCGCCGCGATCCTGATCGGCTACGTGCTGCTCGGCTCCTACGCCTGGTACGCGATCCGCAAGAACCTGCCGGACGCGCCCCGGCTGGACTTCAAGGCCGCGCAGTGGCTGCCCGGGTACCTGGCCGGCCTCGGTGTGATCTCCTACCTGAGCACCTTCGGCGGCAACGGCACCATCCCGCTGTACTGGGACATACTGGTCGTCGCGGCGTTCTCCCTGGTCATCTACTACTGGGCCAAGGCCACCGCCTCGAAGGCGGAGGCGATCGAGCGCAGCATCGAGGAGGTCGTGGTCACCGACGCTCCGGCGCACTGACCCCGCACCTCACCCAGTGTCCCGTCAGCCGCGGCAACTCCGCCGTGGCTGACGGGACACCGTCATAATGCCGGGGTGACGCACCTCTCCCCCCACCCTGACTCCGCGCCCGAGGAACGCCGTACGGTCGTCGTCGTGGGCGCCGGGCCCGCCGGGCTCACCGTCGGCACGATCCTGCGGGACGCCTCCGTCGACTGCGTGATCCTGGAGACCGAGAGCAGGCCGTTCATCGAGACCCGGCCGAGAGCCGGCGTGATCGAGGAATGGGCGGTCCGCGAACTCGCGCGGCGCGGCCTGGCCGAGAACCTGCTGGAGCGGGCCCAGGTGCACGACACCTGCGAGTTCCGCTTCGGCGGCGAGCGGTACCGCTTCTCCTACGGCGACCTGACCGGCCGACACCACTACGTCTACCCGCAGCCCTTGCTGGTGACGGACCTGGTGCGGGAGTACGCCGACGTACGCGGCGGTGACATCCGCTTCGGCGTACGCGACGTACGGCTGCACGACCTGGACTCGGACCGGCCCGCCGTGTCCTACCAGTGCCCGCAGACGGGTGAACGGCGGCTGCTGCGCTGCGATTTCGTCGCGGGCTGCGACGGGGCGCGCGGCGTGACCCGGGACGCGATCCCGCCGGAGCGGAGGCGGATCGCGCGGCAGGACGACGGCATCGGCTGGCTGGCGCTGCTCGCCGAGGCCCCGCCCTCCTCCGACTGCGTGCTGTTCGGCATCCACCCGCACGGCTTCGCCGGGCACATGGCCCGCAGCCCCGAGGTCACCCGCTACTACCTGCAGTGCCCGCCCGGCGACGATCCGGAGAACTGGCCGCACGACCGGGTCTGGGCCGAGCTGCGGACCCGCCTCGGAGCGGCCGGGGCACCGCCGCTGGCCGAGGGCAGGCTGATCGAGAAGCGGGTGCTGGACATGCACCACTACGTCGTCGAACCCCTCGTCCACGGGCGGCTGCTGCTGGCCGGCGACGCCGGTCACCTCACGGCGCCGATCGCCGCGAAGGGCATGAACCTCGCCCTCCACGACGCCTTCCTGCTCGGCGACGCGCTCGTCACCTACGTCACCCGGGGCGACGGGCGCGGCCTGGAAGGCTACTCGGAGGCGTCCCTGCGGCGGGTGTGGGACTACCAGGAGTTCTCGCAGTGGCTGTCGGACATCTATCACGGTGTCGCCTCGGGCGATCCGTTCCGTGCGGGCACCACGCTGGCCCGGCTGCGCCGCCTGTTCACCTCGCCCGCCGCGGCGGCGGCCTTCGCCGAGCAGTACCTGGGTGCGGCCACCGCGTTCTGAGCGTACGACGGCTCAGCGCACCGGGGTCGTGGCCTTCTCGGCGAGGCGGTGGTCGGCCACCTTCAGCGCCTCGCCGACCAGACGGCGCACATGGCCGTCACGCAGCGAGTAGACCACCCGGCGGCCCTCCTTGCGGGTGGTGACCAGGCCCGCGAGGCGCAGCCGGGCCAGGTGCTGGCTGACGGCGGGACGGGCGGCGCCGCACGCCTCGGTGAGCGTGGTGACGTCGGCCTCGGCCGCCGTCAGGGAGTGCAGCAGGATGAGGCGGGTGCGGTCGCCGAGCAGCGCGAGGAGTTCGGCGGCGACCGCGAACTGCTCGTCGCCCGGGCTGCGCGGCTGCGCATGATGCGCAGGTGACAGGTGCATGCGTGCGCTCATACGCACATAATGGCTCCATGGGCGCCGTACGTCCATGCCCGCACACGGAAGGGGATCCACGTGAGCGACCGGCACACGCACCGGGGCCATGAGCACGCGCACCGCTCCGGCGACGAGCACCCCCACCGGCACGGTCGGGAACCCCATGACCACGGCCGTGCACACACCTCCCCCGGCCTGCGCCATCGCCTCGCCCACCTGCTCACCCCGCACTCACACGAGACCGCCGACAAGCTCGACCCCGCCCTGGAGTCCTCGGCGCGGGGCATGCGGGCCCTGTGGGTGTCGCTGGCCGTGCTCGGGGCGACCGCGCTGGTGCAGGCCGTCGTGGTGGCGCTCTCCGGCTCCGTGGCGCTGCTCGGGGACACCGTGCACAACGCGGCGGACGCACTGACGGCCGTACCGCTGGGCATCGCCTTCGTGCTGGGGCGGCGTGCGGCGACCCGGCGGTTCACCTACGGCTACGGGCGCGCCGAGGATCTCGCGGGTCTCGCCATCGTGCTGACCATCGCCGCCTCCGCGGCGTTCGCGGCCTGGGCGGCGGTCGGGCGGCTGCTCGATCCGCGGCCGGTCGAGCACGTGCCGGCGGTCGCGGTGGCCGCGCTGGTCGGGTTCGCGGGCAACGAGTGGGTGGCCCGGTACCGGATCCGGGTGGGCCGGGAGATCGGCTCGGCCGCGCTGGTCGCCGACGGATTGCACGCCAGGACGGACGGATTCACCTCGCTGGCCGTGCTGGTGGGGGCCGGAGGCGCGGCCCTGGGCTGGCACCTCGCCGATCCGCTCGTGGGGCTGGCGATCACCGCCGCGATCGCGCTGGTCCTGCGGGACGCGGCGCGCGAGGTGTTCCGGCGGGTGATGGACGCCGTCGACCCGGCGCTGGTGGACCGGGCCGAGCAGGCGGTGCGCGCGGTGCCGGGGGTGCGCGGGGTGGGCGAGCTGCGGTTGAGGTGGATCGGGCACCGGCTGCGGGCCGAGCTGGCGGTCGTGGTGGACGGCGAGGTGACCGTCCGCCGGGCGCACGCGATCGCCGTCGAGGCCGAACACGCCCTGCTGCACGCCGTACCGAGGCTCACGGCCGCCCTGGTGCACGCCGACCCGGCACCGGTGCCGGGCGAGACGGACCCGCATCTGGCGCTGGCCCATCATCTGCCGGCCTGATCTCAGGCGGCCCCGAGCCCTTCGAGCACCATCGCGCCGGGCAGCTCCGCGAGAGCCTTGCCCGGCACCAGCAGCTTGCCGCGCCGGCGCCCGCTGCCGACGAGAGCGTAGGGGAGGTCGGCGACGGCCGCGTCCACCAACACCGGCCAGCCCTCGGGCAGTCCGAGCGGCGTGATGCCGCCGTACTCCATGCCGGTCAGGCCGGTCGCGGTGTCCACCGCGGCGAAGGAGGCCTTGCGGGCGCCGAGCCGGCGGCGCACCACGCCGTTGACGTCGACCCGGGTGGTGGAGAGCACCACGCACGCCGCAAGGGTGGTCTCGCCGCCCCGCTTGCCCGCGACGACCACGCAGTTGGCCGACTGCTCCAGCAGTTCGCGGCCGTAGTGCTCCACGAAGACGGCCGTGTCGGCCCAGCGCGGGTCGGTGTCGACGTAGACGATCCGGTCGGCGGAGACGCTGCCCTGCCAGTGGCGTACGGCGTCGGCGACCGGGGCGGGCAGCCGGTCCAGACAGTCGGGGGCGGGGGTGGCGGTGTCGAAGTCTCCGATGGGGGCGCGCATGGCCGCACGCTAACAGTCCGCGCGGCCGGTGCTCAGCGCATGGGCGGGACCGAGACGGCCATCACCATCTCGACGGGGACGTCCCCTTCGTTGTCGTACGTGTGGGGGGTGTCGGCCTCGAAGGTGGCGCTCGCACCCGCCGGAACGACGTGCTTCACCCCGTCCACGGTGAGGGTCAGGTCACCCGCGGTGACGTGGACGAGTTCCACCGTGCCGGCCGGATGCGGGTCGGAGGGGCTGCGGTCGCCGGGCATCAGAAGCCAGTCCCACATCTCCAGCGGCCCGGGAGCCTCGGTGCCCGCCAGGAGCCGGTTGTAGCTTCCCGCCTCCGTGTGCCACAGCCGTACGGCCTGTTCGGCGGGGACGATGCGGACCTTGGGGCCCTGTTCGTAGTCGAGCAGCGTGGTGATGCTGATGCCGAGCGCATCGCCGATCTTGACCACGGTGCCGATGCTGGGGTTGGTGCGGGCCTGCTCGATCTGGATGAGCATGCCGCGGCTGACTCCCGCTCGGGCGGCCAGCGCGTCCAGGGTGAAGCCGCGCTCGGTACGCCAGCGTTTGACGTTGCGCGCCAGGGACTGGGTCAGCAGGTCGAGGTCCGACACATCACATCCATGGGGGGTTCACTATATTGAATTACATAGCTCAGCTTGTTGAACTATGGTGTGGTGTACCTAGTTGTTCACTGCACTGTACTGCGAGGTGGCCCGTGACAGCATTCTTCGCGCTGACCACCAGCCTCCTGTGGGGCCTGGCCGACTTCGGCGGCGGGCTGCTGACCCGACGCACGCCCGCACTGACCGTGGTGGTCGCCTCGCAGGCGATCGCGGCGGCCGTGCTGGGCGTGATCGTGGTGGCGACCGGCGGCTGGAGCGAGGCCGGCCCAAGGCTGTGGTTCGCGGTCGCGGCCGGCGTGGCCGGCCCGGTGGCCGTGTTCTCCTTCTACAAGGCCCTCGCGCTGGGCCCGATGGGCGTGGTCTCCCCGCTGGCCACCCTCAGCGTGGCCGTCCCGGTCGGGGTCGGTCTGGTCCTCGGCGAACGCCCGGGGGCACTGCAGGTCGCGGGCATCGCGGTCGCCGTCACCGGAGTCGTCCTCGCGGGCGGCCCGCAGCTGCGCGGCGCGCCCGTGCAGCGGCAGACGATCCTGCTCACGCTGGTCGCCGCGCTGGGCTTCGGCACGGTGTTCGCGCTGATCACGGAGGCCTCGACCAACGTCACCGGCCTGTTCCTGTCGCTGTTCGTGCAGCGCGTGACGAGTGTCGCGGCGGGCGGCGCGGCCCTCTGCGTCTCGGTCCGGCGCGGCTCCCCCGCCCTGCCGGAGGGCGGGCTCCCGCGGACCTCGCTGCCGGCGCTGGCCTTCGTCGGCCTCGCGGACGTGGCGGCCAACGGCACCTACGCGGTCGCCGCCCAGCACGGCCCGGTCACCGTGGCGGCCGTGCTCGCCTCGCTCTACCCGGTGGTCACCGCACTGGCCGCACGCGGCTTCCTCTGCGAGCGGCTGCGCACGATCCAGACCACGGGTGCGGGCCTGGCCCTGCTCGGGACACTGCTACTGGCGGCCGGCTGAGTCAGCCGTCCGCCTCCAGCCGGGCCAGTCGCTCGGCCCCGTCCTCGTCGAGGTCGGCCAGCGCACGCAGTTGCTCCGGAGTGATCCCGTCCGGGAGCGGCACCGGCGCCGGGGTCCTCAGCGGCGGCTGCCAGCCGGCGTCGGGCGTCCAGCGCCGTACGACCCGGGCGGGCGCCCCCGCCACCACGGCGTGGTCGGGCACGGTCCCCCGCACCACGGCACCGGCCGCCACGACCACGTTCCGGCCGATCCGCGCCCCCGGCAGGATCACCGCACCGGTCCCGATCCAGCAGCCCGGTCCGATCTCCACCGGCTCCATGCGCGGCCACTGCTTGCCGATCGGCTCGTGCGGGTCGTCGTAGGAGTGGTTGGTGGAGGTGACGTAGACGTACGGCCCGAAGTAGCAGTCGCTGCCGATCGTGACCGTGGTGTCGGCGATGACGTGGCTGCCGCGGCCGAGCACGACCCCGTCGCCGATGCGCAGGATCGGGTCCGGGCCGAGGTCCAGGTCCGGCATCAGGCCGGCGGTGAGGGTGACCTGTTCGCCGATGATGCAGTGGGAGCCCAGACGGATCCAGGGTTCGCCGAAGACCGTGCCGAGCGGGAAGGCCAGCCGGGTGGCTTCGCCGATCGAGCCGAAGTGGAAGCGGCCGGGGTTCTCGGCCGACACCGAACCCATGCGCTGGACCCACGCCCAGCCCGAGTGCACGGCGCGCTGGGCCAGGCGGTGGCGCCAGGACGAGAACGTGTTCTTGTGGTTCGGCACGGGGTCACGTTACTCACCGGTCGCCTCCGGCGGAGAGGGCGGGCTGCTGTGATCTTTGCCCCACCCGGTGTCGTACGGTTCGGGGACACGACGGACACGAGGAGTCGGTGATGGCACAGAAGGCGCTGATCGTGGGCATCGGCGGCAAGGAGCCGCGGGTCGATCCGGAGGCGTTCGTGGCGCCTACGGCGTCCGTGATCGGGGACGTCACGCTGCACGCGGGGGCCAGTGTCTGGTACGGGGCCGTCGTACGCGGGGATGTCGAGAAGATCACCGTGGGCGCGCAGGCCAATGTGCAGGACAACGTCACCTTGCACGCCGATCCCGGATTTCCGGTGACCGTCGGGGAGCGGGTGTCCATCGGGCACAACGCAGTGGTGCACGGGGCGACCGTGGAGGACGACTGCCTCATCGGGATGGGGGCGACGGTGCTCAACGGGGCGGTGATCGGAGCGGGGTCGCTGGTCGCCGCTCAGGCGTTGGTGCCGCAGGGGATGGTGGTGCCGCCCGGGTCACTGGTGGCCGGCGTGCCGGCCAAGGTGCGGCGGGAGCTGTCCGAGGAGGAGCGGGAAGGGGTCACCCTCAACGGGACCCTGTATGCGGAACTGGCCAAGGCGCATGGGGACGTGCACCAGTAGGTCCCGTTCGCGGGTGGGGGTGTGGGGGCTGGTCGCGCAGTTCCCCGCGCCCCCGGGCCGTCTCAGTCCCCCGCGCCCACAGGTTCGGCTTCCCGCTGTGCCGTCTGCGCCTTCTTCGCCCTGCGCTTGATGATCAACATCGACGCCAGACCGATCAGGACCGCTGCCACCAGGCCCAGGTACGAGAACCGCTTCAGCCAGTCCTCGGCGACGATGCCGACGTAGTAGATGACGGCCGTGGTGCCGCCCGCCCAGCAGATGCCGCCGAGGACGTTGGCGATCAGGAACTTCCAGTACGGCATGTGGAGGACGCCCGCGAGGGGGCCGGCGAAGATGCGCAGGAGGGCGACGAAGCGGCCGAAGAAGACGGCCCACATGCCCCACTTCTGGAAGGAGCGCTCGGCGGTGGCGACATGGCCCTCGCCGAAGTGCCTCGGGAACTTCCTGCCCAGCCAGGCCAGCAGGGGCCGTCCGCCCTTGCGGCCGATCGCGTAGCCGATGGAGTCGCCGATGACGGCTCCGGCGGTCGCGCACACCCCGAGCACGATCGGGTTGACGCCGGAGTGCTGGGAGGACATGAGCGCCGCCGAGACCAGGACGATCTCGCCCGGCAGCGGGATGCCCAGGCTCTCCAGACCGATCACCAGGCCCACCACGGCGTAGACCGCGGCCGGGGGTACCGTGTCGAGCCATTCCTGGACGTGCACCGCCGGTTCCTCCCCTGTCGCCGTCCTTGTCCGCCGGAGCGTGGCTTGCGCCGTGCGCCCCAGGGGAAGGCTACCTGGTCGGCGGTGAACGGCGGCTCCCGCGCACCTCCGGCGGCACCGTTCCGCCCTCGGTGCTTCGGCTTTCGGACATCCCGGTGTCACACGGGAAGGGAAAGCTCACCGCGGTTTCGCCGCCCGTCCTCCCCCCAGGTCCCCCGCCAGGGGGCCCTCTGCGGAAGGACGACGTCCCCGTGTCCTCACTGTCCCCGCTCTCCCCGCCCGCCTCACCCTCCCTGCCCGCCTCTCCGGCCGCTCCTCCCTGTCCTGGGTCGGAGGCTCCGGTGGGCCGTGTCTCCCTCATGGCCGCGCGGCCGGTCCGGCTCGCCCTGGTCCTGGCTCCGCTGCTGCTCGCCGTGGGCTGGGCCCTCGCCAACCGGCCCGTGGCGTACGAAGGTGTCGCCCGGCTGTTCGCGGCCGACCCGTGGTGGCTGCTGGCCGGGGGCGGGTTCACCTGTCTGACCTGGGTGACGGCCGCCTGCGTCCGGCAGGGTGCGCTCCCCGACCGGCTGCCGCCCGGGCTCCTGCTGGCCTCGCAGTTCGCCGCCGGTGCCGCCAACCACGCGCTGCCCGCCGGCCTCGGCGCCCACGCCGTCACGGTGCGCTTCCTGCGCACCCGGGGCGTACCCCTCGACCGGGCGACCGCCTCGATCGGCCTGTACTCGCTGGCCAAGTCCAGTGCGAAGACCGTGGTGCTGCTGGTGTTCCTGGCCGTCTCGCCCGCCTGGCGGCGGCTCGGGGACCTGGTCCCGGGCGAACGGATAATGGTGCCCGCCGCCGCCGTCGCGGCCGGTGCGCTCGCCGTCGCGGGGGTGCTGCTGACGGTCGTACGGCCGCTGCGGCGCCCGGTGACGGGGCTGGTGCGGTCCGCCCTCGCCGATGCGCGGGAGGTGCACCGCCGGCCCTGGCGGGTGCTGGCCCTGTGGGGCGGGGCGGCGGCGATGCCCCTGGTGCAGGGGGGTGCGCTGGTCTGCGTGGGGGCCTCGCTCGGCCTCGGGCTGCCCTGGGAGCAGGTGGTCCTCGCCCATCTGGCGGCGGGCACCGCCGTCGGTGCGGTACCGGCGCCCGGTGGGCTCGCGGTGGACGCGGCGCTGGTGTGGACGCTGGTCGCGTTCGGCGCCACGCCGGCGGTGGCCACCGCGACAGTGATCGGCTACCGGGTGCTGACCGACTGGCTGCCGCTGCTGCCGGGCGCCCTGGTGCTGTCGGCACTGATCCGCGCGAAGGTGTTGTGAGCGCCGGTCACTCGCGGCGGGCGACGAGCCGGTAGGCGTTGGACAGGCCGAGGCGGTGGGACAGGGGGCGTACGGCGAACCGGTCGAGCAGGGTGGCCGTGAGCAGGGCGGGCACGCCCGCGAGGAGGAGGGCGGTGCGCAGGCTCCGCCGGAGGGCGCCGGGCGGCCCGGGCAGCCAGGGTGCGTCGTCGCGCGGGGCGGTGTGGTCGAGGGCCAGCCAGACGGCGGCGAGGAGGTCGACGGGGTCGTGCGGTTCGGCGTGCTGCTCGGCGACCACGGTGAAGCCGAGTGCGGTCATCCGGTGCCGCAGGTTGGCGACCGGTATGAAGTGCAGGTGCTGCGGCTGGAGCCAGGGCAGCCACCAGCGGCCGAGGAGGCGGGCGTACCGGCTCTCCGGGTCCGGTACCTCGATGAGCAGATGCCCGCCGGGGCGTACGGCCTCGTGGGCGGCACGGAGTTCGCGGTCCGGGTCGGTGCTGTGCTCCAGGTAGTGGAACATGCTCACCACGTCGTAGCGGGCGGCGAGGTCGGGTGCGAGGTCGGGGAAGGCGCCGCGGTAGGCGTGCTCCACGCGGCCCTCGCGGGCGGCCAGTTCGACGCCGTCGGTGAAGTCGAGGCCGTCGAAGGAGGTGCCGGGCAGGACGGTGCGGGCGGCCTCGCAGAAGTGGCCGTGGCCGGTGCCCACGTCGAGCCAGTTCTTCGGGGTGGGATCGTGCGGCGCCATCGCCTCGGCGCGGTCGCGGTACATCGTGGTGCGGCTGCCGAAGGTGCCGCTCATGCGCTGTTCGCCCAGGCCGTCGTAGAAGTCACGGTAGTAGAACTCCAGTCCCTCGGCGGTCAGCCGGGGGTTCTGGAAGGTGTGGGTGCAGTCCGTGCACCGGTCCAGGGTGAAGCGGCCGGGTTTGTGCTGGAGCAGGTCGGTGGTGTGCAGGCGGGTGGTGAGGCTGCCTGAACCGCACCAGGGGCAGCTGGTGCGGCGGGGTGCGAAGAAGCGTTCCGTGCCGTCGGCGAGGTCGGCCTGGTAGGCGGGGCGCAGGGCGGCGATGCGCTCGGTCTTCTCACTCTGGTCGCTCATCGGCTCTCCGGTGTCCCTCCGTTGCTGGGTGCTGCCAGTCGTTCTAGGTGGGCGGCGGCCGCGCGGGCGCCGCCCGCGGCGCGGAACGCGGTGCGGACGCGGGTGGCGGCGGCCCGGTGGGCGCGGTCGTGCAGCACGGTGTCGAGGGCCTCGCCCAGCCGGGATGCGGTGACCCGGCCGAAGCGGACCCGGACGCCGGCTCCGGCGTCCACCACCTGGGCGGCCACCACGGGCTGGTCGTCGCGGATGGGCGCCACAACGAGCGGGACCCCGTGCCAGAGCGCCTCGCACACCGTGTTGTGCCCGGCATGGCAGACGACCGCGTCCATCCGTTCCAGGACCGCCAGTTGGGGCACGGACGGCAGGATCAGTACGTCCTTGTCGGCGAGGTCGGCGGGCAGGGTGCCGCCGGGATCCACGAGCACCCCCTGGACCCGGTCGGCGCGTTCGCGCAGCGCGGTCAGGCACTCGGCGAGGAAGCGGCCGCCGGCGTCGGCGTTGGCGGTGCCCAGGGTCACCAGGACCTTCGTCCGGCCCGGGTCCAGCCGGTCCCAGGGGAAGCCGGGCCCGGCCGGACGGTCGGCGAGGGACGGGCCGACGTAGTGGACGCACTGCCCCAACGGTGCCTGCGGGCCGATGAGTTCGGGCGTACTGAAGACGAGCAGAAGGTGGGGCGAGTAGCGCGGGTCGGCGGTGCCGGCCGGGTCTCCGATCCGGGTGCGCAGCTCGGCCAGGCGCTGCCGCAGCCACGCGGCGACCTTGGGCAGCCCGTCGTAGGCGCCGGTGAACTCGGCCGAGGTGGTGGCGGAGGTCGCCCACGGCAGGCCGAGCTGTTCGGCCACCAGGGCGCCGGCGAAGGCCTGTTGGTCGGCGACGACCACGTCCGGCCCGAACGCGTCGACGGCCGCGCGGACGCCTGGGGCCATCGCGTCGGCGAGCGGCACCAGATACCACTCCCACAGGAACTTCAGCGCCTCCGCGCCCCGCAGGCCGGGCGGCCGTACGGCGCCCCCGGCACCCGGAACCGGGCCCGCGCACCCGAACACGTGCGCGTCCTCGCCCGCGAGGCGGCGCACCAGCGCCGGGTCGGCACACACCCAGGCCACCCGGTGTCCGCGTGCGGTGAGCCGGGCGGCGACGCCGACGGCCGGGTTGATGTGCCCGACCAGGGGCGGGACGACGAACAGGAACCCGCTCACCGGACCCCCGCCCCGGCGCCGTTGACGGAGTGGATCAGGTCCAGGATGTGCCCGCCGACGGTCGGGGCCGCCTCGACCAGCACCGAGTGCTCGTGCCCGGGCAGCACGACGGGCCGGAAGTCCGCGAGCAGCGTCTGCGTCAGCGGCACCAGGTCCACCAGGTCCGAGTCGCCGCCGTACACGCCGAGCACGGGACAGCGTACGGCCCTGATCTGTTCCTCGGTCAGCACCCGGCTCGCGGGAATGTCCCGGCCGAGGGTGGTCTCGCGGGCGAGCCGGGCCGCGCCCTTGGCGAGGCGGGCGGTGTTGTGGCCGCGGTTGGCGGTGATCCAGGCGAGCGCGTCGGGCTCGTTGTGAGCGAGTTCGGTGAGCACCCGGCGCAGGATGCCGCCCAGCTTCACGGCCCAGGCCGCGGTCGCGGGTTCGGACTCGATCAGCGTGAGACTGGCCGCGCGTGCGGGGTGGCGGGCCGCGTGGCCGAAGGCGATGGTGCCGCCGTAGGAGTTGCCCACGAGGTGCACGGGTCCGGTGGTCCCCAGCCGGCCGAGGAGGGCCTCCAGGTCGTCGAGGTTGTGGTCGAGCGTGTAGCCGTCCGGCGGGCGTTCGCTGCGGCCGTGCCCGCGCAGGTCGTACATGACGACGTCGAGGCCGGCCGCCGCGAAGGCGGGGGCGACGGTGAAGTAGTAGCTGGCCAGGCTGTCGGTGAGCAGCCCGTGCACCAGGACGACCGTGGCGTGCGGCGTACGGCCGTCCGGGGGCCTCATGCGCTGGACGTGCAGCCGGATTCCGCCGGCGTCGATCATCGCCATGGCTCAGCCCGCCTCCGTGGCCTTCAGGCTCCACACCACGTACTCCACGAGCCGGCCCACGGTCAGCTCGATGATCTCGTCGAACTCCATGCCGGCCAGGAACTCGGCGAGGTTGACCCGCCGTCCGTACCGCTCCTCCAGCAGACCCGCCAGGGTGACGAGGTCGATGCTCTCCAGTTCCAGGTCCCGGTTGAAGGCGGTGGACATGCCGATCACCACGTCCTCCTCGTCGTACTCCGCGAGAAGGGTGCGGAGCATGCCGGTGATCTCGGTGAGTACGGTGTCGGTGGCGGGCTGCGCCGGCACCGGCTGGATGGGGTTCATCGGGCGTACTCCTCGGCTGCTTCGTCGTCTTCTCCGTCATGGGCCGCGGGTCCCGTCGTCCGGGCGACGACGTAGGCGCGCCGGGCCAGGGACGGCGGATTCCCCGCCTGCGTGCAGTGCACGGTGTAGGCGCGCTCCAGGCGGCCGGAGACCAGGAGGCGGCTGCCGTCCGGGGCTGCCTCGCGCACCGCGAAGTCCCGGGGCCGGCCGCCGAATCCGACGCCCTCGGCCTTGGCGACGGCTTCCTTGGCGGCCCAGAACCGGGTGAACCACAGGTCCTGGTCGTCGCCGCCCTGCGCACACAGCGCTTGCAGGAGCCGCAGTTCGTCTTTGCCGAGGGCGGTGGCGAGGGTCGCGGGGTCGCGCGGGGTGACCTCTTCGATGTCGATGCCGGGGCCGGGGTGGGGGGTATGCGGCCGTACGATCGCCACGCCCGCCTCGGCCCGGTGGGCGAGCGAGACGTCCAGCGGGGGCAGGGTGCGGCCGTGCACCCCGGTGACGTACGGGCGGCCGAGTTCGTCGTTGTGCACCCGGATCTCCGCCGGGAAGACGGGCCCTTCGCCGTGCTGCCACAGCCACTGCCGTACGGCGTCCTTGACCGCGATCCGGCCCAGCAGCCACTGTCTGCGGCCGCGCGGCGGGCGCTCGGCGTACTCCGTGCGCTCCGCGCCGCCGAGCGAGTTGCGCATGATCAGCTCGCGCGAGGCGAGGTCCGGCCACCGCTCGTGCACGAGTGCCCAGCCGCCGGGGCGGGCCTCGGAAAGGGTGTGCCGCCCGGGGAAGCGTTCCACCGGCCGGGTCTGCGGGTCGTTGTCGAAGCGGCGGTCCTGCCAGCCGGTGAGCACGGCCCACACCCGGCCGCCGACGGTCAGCTCCGCGTCCGCCTCCAGGACCGTGTCGGTGAGCGAGGTGATCCGCAGGAGACACTCGACCTGCGTCCCGGGGGCGGGATGGGGCCCGTGGAACCGCATGTGCCGCATCTGCACGGGGAACACGACGGTGCGTCCGGTGCGGGTCGCCATGATCCAGTAGCCGAGGAGCTGGCCCACATTGTCCAGCAGCGCGCCGGGCGCCGAGGGCGCGGTGATCACTCCGCGGATGTGCCGCTCGCCGACCGCGGTCAGCTCGGTGAGGCCCTGGAACGCCGGTCCGTGGAACATCCAGCGGTCGCGGTAGATCCGGGCGGCGGTGTGCTCGGGGACGCGTTCGGGGCCGTCCGGGCGCGGACTCGGCGGGGGCGGTGCGGAGTGCCGGGGCGCGAGTTCGACCACGGCACGGGCCGTGGGTCCGAAGGTGACGGCGACACGGTCCGGGTGGCCGGGGTCGGGGGTGACGGTGACGGTCACGTCGACGGGGGGTGTGGCGGTGAGCCACCGGTCGAACCGGGCCCCGTGCACGGCGACCGCGCGCATCCCGGGCGCCGCGCCCTCCGCCGCGTCCATCATGTGCCGGACGATCGTGGTGGCGGGCACGACCGGCCAACGGTCCTCCAGGTCCGGCCAGTCGGCGCGCTGCGGGAAGAAGCAGTGGTCCAGGAGGTGGGGCATGGTGTGGGCGGAGACGCGGAGGGTTGTGGTGGTGGGCGGGGAGGCCGCGACCGAGGGTGGTGGGGACGCGGTGGCGCGGGCGGTGGTCCTGCGCGATCCCGCCGCACCGTCGCCACGGCGGCCGCTCACCTCGATCAGTTCCGCCGCCGTGTCCGCGGTGTCCCTTAACAGGGCGGCCAGCTCGGCCGCGGCCGGGAAGCGGGTGGCGAGATCGTCGAGGGCGGATGTGCCGGGTCCGGGCGGCTGCGCGGGGGACGCGGACGGCCGGCTCGGCCGCAGCTGCGACCGCAGTGCGTCGAGGTCCGGTCCGGTCAGGGACACCAGGGCGCCGTCGAGGTCGAGGCGGACGGGTCGGCGCCCGGGTGCCGCCGCGGACGCGGGGGCGCGGGAGGTCGCCGGTGTCGCCCGGCCGCGTGGCAGCGCCGGTGCCACGCGCGCCCCGGCCGTCCACAACGCCGTGGCCACGCGACGCAGTTGGGACATGCCCGTGCGGTGCGGGGAGTTGGCGGCGATCGTGAGGTGGTCGCGGTCGGTGAGGGTGTCGTCGACGAGGGAGGCCAGCTGGCCGGGGCCGGTCTGCACGAAGGTGTGGTGACCCGCCGCGTACAGGGCCTCGATCAGCTCGCGGAAGCGCACGGGCTCCAGCAGGTGCCGTACGAACAGCTCACGCACGGCCGCCTCGTCCTGCGGGAAGGGCGCCGCGGTCGTCCCGGACCACACCGGCACCGCCGGCGGATGGAGCCGGAAGCGGTCGGCGGCCGCCTTGATGGGCGCGAGGTACGGTTCGAGCATCGGCGTGTGGAAGCCGGAGCGGAACGGCAGCACCCGGCACAGGACGCCCTGGGCGCGGAAGGACCGTACGAAGTCCTGGACCGCCGCGTCCGGTCCGCAGACCATCGACTGGCGGGGCGCATTGTCGTGGGAGAGCACGATCCCGGAGCCGGCCCGCTCCTCGGCGAGAGCCGTGCGGACGCGGTCGGCAGCGGCGCCCACGACGGCGAAGGCGAGGCCCGGCACGGTCACGGTCTCCGGGTCGAACTCGGCCATGAACGCGTCCACTTGGGCGTCGGAGTACACTCCGGCGGCCGCCATGGCCGTCCACTCGCCGACGCTGTGTCCGGCGACCGCGTCCGGTACGACCCCCATGCGGCGCAGCGCGGCATCGAGCAGCCGGCCGGCGCCGACGACCCCGAAGCCGTGCCGTCCGACGTCGCCGACCCGCACGTCGGTGCCGGTGCTCGTGAGCGGGGGCAGACCGAAGTGGGCGGCGATGTCGTCGGTACGGGGCGCGAAGTCGCCTTCCAGGCCGGGGAAGACGAAGGCCAGCTTGCCCCCGGCGGACCCGAGCAGCGGGGTGGGCCGGAACCAGACGTCGTTGCGGCCCTGCCAGGCACGGCCCTTGCCGACCGCGCGGCGGGCCAGGGCGAGCCGTTTGGCGGTGGGATCGACGATGCCGAGACGGGTCGGGCCGGCATCGTGGTGCCGATGCGCGGGGTCGAGCCCCGAGGCGAGAACCGTCGAGTCGTCGAGGTCGAGGAGGGCGGCGAGCGCGTCGACGCCGTCGGCCGCGAGCAGGAGGACACGTTCGGGCTCGGTGACCGCCTTCGGTACCCGGGAGCGGGTGGGTGGGTGTGCGGGGGCGTCCGGTGACTCTTCGAGGAGCACGTGGGCGTTGATCCCGCCGAAGCCGAAGGCGTTCACGGCGGCACGCCGGACCGGTTGGTCCGGGGCGGTCTCCCAGGGGCGCGCCCGTTCCAGGGTGCGGAACCGGGTGGCCGCGAGGGCCGGGTGGGGGTCGTCGCAGTGGAGGGTGGGCAGGAGGGTGCCGTGGTGCAGGGCGAGGGCGGCCTTGACCAGGCCGGCGACTCCGGCGGCCGGCATGGTGTGGCCGATCATCGACTTCACCGAGCCGAGCACGGGCCGCTCGTCGCCGCGGTCCGTGCCCGGCCCGAACACCTCGGCCAGCGTGGCGAGTTCGGCCGCGTCACCGGCCGGGGTGGCGGTGCCGTGCGCCTCCAGCAGGCCGATCGAGTGCGGTGCGGCGGGGTCGAGTCCGGCGGCCCGCCAGGCCTGGCGCACGGCGCGGGTCTGGCCGCCGGGGTCGGGGGTGACGAGCCCGGCGGTACGGCCGTCGCTGGCCACGCCCGTCCCGCGGATGACCGCGTACACGCGGTCCCCGTCGCGTGCGGCGTCCGCGAGCCGTTTGAGTACGACGACGCCGGTGCCCTCGCCGATGAGGATGCCGTCGGCCTCGCGGTGGAAGGGACGGATGCGCTGGGTCGGGGAGAGGGCGCGGAGCTGCGAGAAGACGCTCCACAGGGTGATGTCGTGGCAGTGGTGGACTCCCCCGGCCAGCATCATGTCGCAGCGGCCGGTGGCGAGTTCGGTGACCGCCTGGTCGACGGCCACGAGGGAGGAGGCGCACGCCGCGTCCACGGTGTAGGCCGGCCCGCGCAGGTCGAGCCGGTTGGCGATGCGGGAGGCGGCGAGGTTGGGGACCAGCCCGATCGCGGACTCGGGGCTGTCCGGCCCGAGCCGTTCGGTGAACGCCTCCCGTACCCGGTCCAGTTGGGCCGACGACAGCTCGGGCAGTAACTCGCCCAGGGTGCGGACGAGTTGGCCTGCAGTGCGCACCCGCTGGTCGAGGCGGACCAGGCCGGTGGTGAGGTAGCCGCCGCGGCCCAGGGCCACGCCGATCCGGTTCCGCTCGGGCAGCCGGTCCGCGCCGCCCGCGTCGGCGAGCGCGGCGGCGGCCACGTCGAGGGCGATCAGCTGGTCGGGCTCGGTGCCCGGCACGGAGGCCGGCATGATGCCGTACCGGGTGACCTCCACCTCGGCCAGGCCGTCCACGAATCCGCCGCGGCGGCAGTAGATCCGGTCGGCGACGGCGGGCCCCGCGGCCGAGCCGGGCCGGTAGTAGTCGGCGTCCCAACGGCCCTCGGGGACATCGCCGATCGCGTCCACGCCGTCGCGCAGGTTGCGCCAGTAGGCGTCGAGTCCTGCGGCACCGGGCAGCAGCACCGCCATCCCGACGACGGCGACGGGAGTCTGAAGCTCCGTCATCTCACCAGCCCGAGGCGGTGTAGACGACGGCGCGGGCGGAGCGGTCGCCCCAGGCGAGTTCCCGGAGCAGGGCGGCGGTTCCCTCGTCGGGGTCGATGAGCTGCACCCCGCGGCGGGCGTACTCGCGGCCGAGTTCCTCGCCGACCATGCCGCTGTGGAGGCCCGACGGCGCCCAGGGTCCCCAGTGGACGGTGAGCGTGCGGTGGCCGGTGCGCTCGGCCCAGTCGGCGCCGAGGCGTTCCAGGGCGTCGTTGGCGGCGGCGTAGTCGGCCTGGCCGCGGTTGCCGAGGACGGCGGCGATGCTGCCGAACAGCACCGTGAATCCCGGGCCGCCGGGCAGGTCCTCCAGCGCGGCGAGCAGGGCGGTGGCGCCGGCCGTCTTCGTGCCGTACACGCGTCGGAAGGACTCGGAGCTCTTCTCGGCGATCAGCCGGTCCTCGATCACCCCGGCGGCGAAGACGACCCCGTCGAGCCGGCCGTGTTCGGCGTGGATCTCCTTGACCGCCTGGAGCGCGGCGTCCTGCTCGCGGAAGTCCACCGAGCGGTAGCGGGCCTCGCTGCCGAGGGCGGCGAGTTCGGCGAGGGTCGCGGTGATCTCCCGCTGGGCGAGGATCAGTTCGGCGGCCCGGTTGACCTCCGCGGGATTCAGCGAGCCGGTCCTGGCGAGGGCGGCGCGCAGTTCGACGGCCGTGCGGGCGGCGGCGGTCTCCGCGGACTCGGGCGCGGTGGGCGCGGGGGTGCGGCCGAGCAGTTCGATGCGGCAGCGGCTCGCGGCGGCCAGCGCGGCGGCGAACCGGGCCGTGATGCCCCGGGCGCCCCCGACCAGCAGCACCACGGAGTCCCGGTCGAGGCCGAGCGCGGCGGCCTCTGCGGCGCCGTCCCCGGCGGGTCCCGCGCCGCTGCTGCCGAGTGGGCCCAGGGGTGCGGGCACCAGCTCCAGCCCGTGCCGCTCGCCGGTGGCCGTACGCAGGACGACGGGGGCCGTCTCCGGGGCGAGCAGCTCGGCGAGCAGTGCGTCGGCGACGGACGCGGGAGCGGTGTCGGGGACGGTGACGAGCCGGGCGCGGGTGTCGGGGTACTCCCGGGCGACGCTGCGGAAGAGGCCGCGGAGACCGGCCGCCCGGGCCGCCTCCTCGCCGCCGGCCGGCTGGACGGCCAGCAGGCTGCGCGGGGCGCGCGCCAGGGCCGCCCGGAACACGGGGAAGGCGTCGGGCAGCACCGGCAGCTCCGGGCCGGGGAGTGCGCCCAGGTACAGGACGCCGTCGATCCTGCCGTCGGCCTCGCCGAGGAGACGACCCCGGTCGACGGTCACCGCGTCGGCGCCGTACGCCCGGAGCCGTGCCGTGACCTCGGCCGCCGCTCCCCCGCCGTCGCCGAGGAGGGCGAACCGGTTGCCGGAGAGGGTGGCGGCCGGGTCGGCCGAAGGGGACGGGAGAGACACCGGACGCAGCTCGCAGCGCTTCGGGACCTCGCCACGGGGGATCTGCGCGTGCGGGACTGCGGGTCCCTGATCGACTCCTGCTCGCTCTCGGTCTCGTGCTCCTGCTCCTGCGACGAGTTCCTGAGCCGGCTCGTCCACGTGTCCGTGGTCCCGGTGATCGTGATCAGCTCCGGCTTCCCCGCCGGAGCGGGCCGTCAGCCAGGCCGCGACCGCCGCCGCCGTACGGGCCTTGGTCAGTTCCTCCAGTTCGGCGTCGTCCAGGACCTCCGTCCCGTCCGCCATGCCCAGGCGTCGGGCGAGTTCGCCCGCTATCTCGGCCCGTTTGATCGAGTCGATGCTCAGGTCCGCCTCCAGGTCGAGGTCGGGCTCGATCATGTCGACCGGGTAGCCGGTGCGCTCGCTGATGATCTCCAGGACGACACGGCCGACGTCCCGCCCGGGCTCGGCGGCAGGCTCGGGCAACGGTGGCTCGGAGGGGGCGATTCGGGCCGGCTCCGGGAGTACGGCCTGCGGGAGCGGTGCCGGGGCGGCGGGTGCCGGCGGGGTCGTCCCGGGCGCCGCGCCGAAGTAGGTGAGGAGCACGTCGCGCTGGGCGGCGATCATCTCCCGGTTGGTGCGCAGGAATTCGGAGATCAGCGCGTCCCGGTCGGCCGGGGCGCCGTACTGCGGGTCCGTCGTCACGGTCGTCTCCACGACTCGTCGGGCCGGTGCGAGCGCACCGGGCAGGAGTGCTCCGTCGGCGGTACGGACGAGGTGTCCGTCGACCGTCCAGCCGGGCCGCTTCGGTGCCGGTGCCCGGAGCGCGTCGACGGCGTCGCGGCCCCTGAGGAGCCAGGCGGTGCGCACCGGCAGCCCCGCGACGGCGAGGTGGGCGAGGGCGTCGAGCCAGCCGGTCAGGCCACTGTCGGCGCGCGGCTCGCAGACGACGGTGCGATGCGGACGGCCGTCGAGGATCCGGCCGACGAGCCGGGTGAGCACGGTGCCGGGGCCCGCCTCCACGAAGATCCGCGCACCCGCCTCGTACATCGCCTCGATCTGTGCGGCGAAGGCCACCGGTGCGCCGATCTGGGCGGCGAGTTCGCCGCGTACGGCGTCGGCGTCGGGCGGGTACGGGGCGGCGGTGCGGTTGGCCCAGACGGGGAACTCGGGGGCCCGTACCGTCTTCTCCGCGAGGACCTTGGCGAACCGCTCCCCGGCGGCGGCCACCACCGGGCTGTGGAAGGCACAGGCGACCGGGATGCGGCGGGCGCCGAGGCCCGCCGCGCGCAACAGGCGTACCGCGACGTCGACGTCGGCCGTGGGGCCCGAGATCACGGTCTGCTCGGGTGAGTTGTGATTGGCGACGACGACCGACGCGGGCGCCCCCGCGGCGTGCAGTGCGTGTACGACGTCCTCCGCACCGGCTCCGACGGCGGCCATCGTGCCGGGTTCGTCACCCGCGGCCGCCAGGATCGCGCTCGCGCGCTCGCCGCTCAGCTCCAGCAAGGTCTCGGGATCGAGGGCTCCGGCCGCGCTCAGGGCGACCAGTTCGCCGTAGCTGTGTCCGGCCGCGAGGTCCGGGTGGACGCCCGCGGCGGTGAGGAAGGCGTGCGCGGCGAGGCCGGTGATGCCGAGTGCGGGCTGTGCGGCCCGGGTGTCGGTGAGGGCGGCCCGGCGACGGTCGCGGGCGGCCTCGTCGAAGGCGGCGGCTGGGTACAGGGTGTCGGCGTGTGCGCGGCCGAGATCCAGATAGTGCCGCAGTTCGGGCAGGGCGACCAGCAGGTCGGCGAGCATGCCGGGCCGCTGGCTGCCCTGGCCGGGGAAGAGAAAGGCGACCTTGGCGTCACCGGCGACGGGGTCGGCCGCGCGGACTCCGGCCGCGGGGTCGTCCTCCCCGGCGAGGACACCTCTCAGCTGCCCGGTCAGCTCGTCCACATCGTGCGCCACGACCGCGGCCCGCACCGGTTCGTGGGAGGTGTCCGCGCGCCGGGCGGCGGCGAGCGCGAGGTCGCGCAGGCGCCAGGGGCGGCCGTCGGACTCCGCCGCCCGCAGGATCTCCTCGACGTCCCGGTGGGCCGCCGCCGTGTCCTTCCCCCGGAACAGGAACAGCTCGGCGGGCCAGGCGTCCAGGCTCTGCCGCGGCGGTACGGCGTCGGCGTGCGCGCCCACCACCACATGGAAGTTGGTCCCGCCGAACCCGAACGCACTGACACCGGCGAGCCGTTCCTCGGCGGGTGCCGCCCAGGGCCGGGCGCCGGTGTGGAAGGCGAACGGGCTGTCCTCCTCCGACCATGCCGGGCCCGGCCGGTCCAGATGGAGGGTAGGCGGCTTGACGCCGGTGTACAGGGCGAGGGTCGTCTTGATCAGGCCGGCGAGTCCGGCGGCGCACTTGGTGTGCCCGATCTGCGACTTGACCGAGCCGAGCGCGCAGGCCCCGGTCCTGGCCCCCGCCTCCTTGAACACCTCGCCGAGTACGGTGAGTTCGGTACGGTCCCCGACGACCGTACCGGTACCGTGCGCCTCGACCAGACCGACGGCGGCGGGGGAGACACCGGCGTTGCGGTAGGCGCGCAGCAGCGCGGCCCGCTGTCCTTCGGGGCGGGGTGCGGTCAGTCCGCGGGAGCGGCCGTCGCTGGCGGAGCCGAGGCCCTTGATGACGCCGTAGACGCGGTCGCCGTCGCGTTCGGCGTCCGCGAGCCGCTTGAGCACCACGCAGGCCACGCCCTCGCCGAGGGCGATGCCGTCGGCGCTGCCGTCGAAGGCGCGGGACCGGCCGGTCGGCGAGAGGGCGTGCACCGACGAGAACAGGACGAAGTCGTTGATGCCGTTGTGCAGGTCGGCTCCGCCGCACAGCACGACGTCGCTGCCGCCGGAGACGAGTTCCTTGCAGGCCACGTCGAGTGCGGCGAGGGAGGAGGCGCAGGCCGCGTCGACGGTGTAGTTGGCGCCGCCGAGGTCCAGACGGTTGGCGATCCGACCGGAGATGACATTGGCGAGCATGCCGGGGAAGGAGTCCTCGGTCAGCCGGGGCAGCTGGTCCTCCAGACCGTCGGGGACCTTGCCGTAGTACGACGGGAGGACGGCGCGCAGCGTGACCGCGTTGGACAGGTCGCTGCCCGCCTCGGCGCCGAAGACGACGGAGGCCCGCGAACGGTCGAACTCCCTTCCGCGGTCGCCGTATCCGGCGTCGTCCAGGGCCCTGCGCGCGGCCTCCAGGGACAGCAGCTGGACCGGCTCGATGCTGCCGAGGGAGGCGGGCGGGATGCCGTAGCGCAGCGGGTCGAAGGGGATGCGGGGCAGGAAGCCGCCCCATCTGGAGGCCGTGCTGCCGGCCTCGTGGTGCACGGCGGGGTCCCAGCGGTCGGGCGGCACCTCGGTGACGGCGTCATGCCCCGTGACGACGTTGGCCCAGAAGGTGGCGAGGTCGGGGGCCTGCGGGAACATGCAGGCCATACCGACCACTGCGATGTCGAGCGGCGCGGGCGGCGGCTCCGGTGCCGGGCCGCCGGCCGGCCGCGCGGCCCGGGCGGCGAGGAGGTCGGCGGCGCCGTCGGTGACCGCGTGGTGCAGGGCCGTGAGGGTGGTGGTGGCCGAGCGCAGCACGGCGACCTCGCCGGCCATGAACATCCCGTCAGTGAGCTGCCGTTCCTCCCCGACACCCGTCAACTCGCCCTGGGTGGACCGCTCGACACCCTTGCTGGCCAGGCGCAACCGCCCGACGTTGAGCCGCTCCAGCGCCTCCCACACCTCGCGGTCGGGCAGGCCGGACGCGCGTAAACCGGCTTCGCGATCACGGTAGTCGGCGGTGAAGGGGCTGGGGACGCACCGGGTGGCGTGGCCGGGTGCGGTCTCCAGCAGGGCGGTCGTGGTGGCGGTCAGGACCTGCCGCTGGAACAGCGGCCGGATCGCGCCGTGCGCCACGGCCTCCTCGGTGAACAGGTAGGCGGTGCCCATGAGAACGCCGACGGCGGCGCCCCGTGCGGTGAGAGGTGCGGCCAGGGCGGCGACCATCGCGGCGGACCGCTCGTCGTGGATCCCGCCGGCGAAGAACACTTCGATCTGCCGAGCGGTCCTGCCGTCGCCTTCGGTGTCACCGTCGGCGTCGGCCAGGAAGTCTTCCAGTACGGCGAGTTGGGCCTCCCACAGCGGGAAGGAGGCCCGCGGCCCGACGTGTCCGCCGCACTCGGAGCCCTCGAACACGAACCTGCGTGCACCGGCCTGCAGGAATTGCCGCAGCAGCCCCGGCGAGGGCACGTGCAGGAAGGTGCGGATGCCGGCCCGCTCCAGCGCCTCGGCCTGGGCGGGTCGGCCGCCCGCGATGATCGCGTGCGTGGGGCGCAGTTCTCGTACGGCCTCGAGCTGGGCGTTCCTGATGTCCTCGGGCGCGAAGCCGAGCACGCCGACGCCCCAGGGGCGGCCGTCGAGCACGGCACGCGCCTCGGTCAGCATGGACCGGGTCCGCTCGCCGTCGGCGAGGGCCAGCGCCAGGAAGGGCAGCGCCCCGTCCTCGGCGACGGCGGCGGCGAAGGCCGCCTGGTCACTGACCCGCGTCATGGGCCCCTGTGCGACCGGCAGCCGGGTACCGAGCGCCCGGCTCATGGGCGAGCCGGCCCGCAGAGCGCGAGCGGGCCCACGGCCGGTCGATTGCGTCGAGCCGCTGCGGCCCGACACCACTGGCTCGGTACCGGCCGAGGCCACGAACTCGGTACCGCCCGACACCACGGACTCGGTACCGGCCGACACCACGGACTCGGTACCGGCCGACACCATGAACTTGGTTCCGCCCGACACCACGGACTCGGTACCGGCCGAGGCCGTCGACCCGCTACCGCCCGACACCCCCGACCCACCACCGGCCGAAACCCCGTACTCGGCAGCAGTCGTCTCCGCCGCCCCGGCACCGATCCGCTCCGTCGAACCGCGGTCCGCCGGCTGTCGCAGCCCGCTGCCGGCCGGCGGACCGTCGCCGGCCGGCCTCTCGGTCTCCGTCGCTCCCACCACCTCCCGGATCGCCGCCCTCACCTCACGCACCGTCCGCCGCACATCTCCCCACCGCTCGGCGAACCGTGCGGCGAGGTAGCCGTCCTGGCCGACCGGCAGAAAATGGCGGCGCAGGTCCCGTGCGCCGAGCAGGGACGCGACCGCTGCGGTGTCGTCGGGTGGCGGGGTCGGGGTGTCGGGGCCGCGGCGGCGCAGCACCCGGTGTCCGGCGACGACGACCGTCTCGGAGCCGTCCAGGGAGCGCAGCGCGGCCCGGACCGCCTCCGGCAGCCGTGACTCGGCCAGCAGGGCCAGTTGGCTGTCGAGGACGACACCTGCGGCGCCGCCGGCCACGGCGGCGGCCGCCGTGCGCGGTCCGATGCCTCCGCAGGCCCAGACCGGCACGTTCAACTCACTGTCGGAGAGGAGCAGTTGGAGCAGGACGAAGGTGCTCAGGCCGCCGATCCGGCCACCGCTCTCGGCGCCTCGCGCGATCAGCCCATGGGCTCCGGCACGGACCGCTTCCCGCGCCTGCGCCAGATCCGTGACCTCGGCCAACACCCGGTACTGTGCGGCCACTTCATCCGGACTCCAGGCCGCGTCGGGGGCCAGGACCACGGTGTCGGGGGCACCGTCCAGCGCGCCCTGGTCCAGGGTGCACCGCCCGGCCACGCGCACCGCGAAGGGCCGCGGTGACGGCGCGGCCCGCACCGCCCTGCGCAGCCGGGTCAACTCCTCGCGGGTTCTTCGGTCGCCGTCCCCCAGATCGAGGATTCCGAGGGCGCCGGCACCGCAGGCGGCCGCGGCGAGCCCGGCGTCGGGTTCTCCGAAGGGAGTGAGGCACAGGATCAGGTCGTGGGCGCGCACAGGGGAGGTCATGATGCTCCGAAGAATCGGCAAGACAGCACGGTGGGGGGTGTGCGGCAGGACTCTCTGGTGCGAGGCCACCGGAACCTAGCGAGGTGCTTACTCGCGGGTCAATAACGCCGCATCCATTTCACGGACGGGGGTATCGATTCGGCCAGCACGCCGAATTCCCCCGCAAGCGCCGAAAATCCGAGCAATCCCCTGCGGCGGCAGGACCGTACGGGTGCCTGCGCCGCCTCGGCCCACCGAAGGGCCCGTCACAGCGCAGGCATATTCACCGCGCACTCACCGGCCGGCAATGTGCCGGTACACGGGATCGCTTTCTGTAAATTCCGGATGACGTCCGCCCGGTGGCGCGATCCCGGCAGACAGCGGGCCGGACAGCGACACGGCCGCGGACGGCGAGCGAGGGCCACCGTGTCCCGGTGGCCCTCGGACATCAGCCGAGCAGCGAACCGACAGCCGTCGGTACGGTGGCGAGGGTCCCGGCGACCGGGTGGACGATCCGGCCCACCGGACCCTCGGACGGGGCGGGTTCCGCCGGCCGGGGATCCTCATGGGCGCCGACCTGGGCGACCCGGGTCGAGTACGCCGGCTCGGACCCCTCGTCCCCCTGCCCCGGCTGCTCGCGCGGGGGATTCTCGTCCGAGTGCCGGGGCGACTGCTCGGCGGCCCGCTTCGAGGGCTCGGGCCGCGCGGGGTCGGGTGGGGTGGGCCGCTGCGGCGGCGCGGCCGCATCCGGCTCCAGGACCCACCGCTGCCCGCTCGATCCGTCGCGGGCCGCGACCACCACGCGCGCCGGGGAGTCACCGGAGACCGGGGCGAGGGCGAGGCCCTCGGGCCGGCGGAGCAGGATTTCGCCCCGGACCGTGAGGTCGTACGTCACCTCGCCCGCGTGCACGACGCAGCCGGACACCACGACGCTCCGCGTCCCGGGTTCGGCGGCCAGGCAGAGGCTGGGGTCGACGGCGCTGCGCAGCAGCCCGTCGTCCTGGTACGACCACTGCTGCGAGCCGGCGGACGAGCACTCCGTCAGTCGGGCCCCGGCGCCCGCCTCGACCCTTCCCCCGCTCACGTCCAGGCAGCGGCCGGAGCCGAGGCTGCGCAGCCGGCCGTGGGCCACCTCGACGGGCTCGCCGGCCGAGGCGGCGGACGGGGAGGCGGCGGGGGGCCACACGCCGACGCCACCGGTGGCGTCGGGGCGGGCGGAGTTGCCGACGGGGGCACCCCAGGTGGCGTCGGATCCGGATCCCGGGACAGCGTTGTCATCGGACCAGCCCTTGGTCACGAGCACGGTCGCGAGCAGCGCGAGCGAGGTGAGGCCGACGCCGACCGCCAGGGCCGTACGGCGTCTGCCCTCGGGCACCGTACGGTGCCGGCCACCTGCCCCCGGGCGGTCCTCGTGGGGTGCGGGCGGCCACTCCTCCGGGGCACCGCGGCCGGGGCGGGAGTCGAGATAGCGGCGGGCACCCCAGCCGAGCACGGTCTCGGCGAGCAGGACCTCCAGGCCCCCCTCGAAATGGCTGAGCTGTTCGGCGGCGTGGCGGCAGTGGCCGCAGGCCGACAGATGCTGCTGCACGTCCGGGAGCAGGGAGCCGCCCCGGCGAATGGGAACGTCGAGGAGGCGGTTGTAGAAGCGGCATTCCCTGGACGGCGCGAGTTCCCGGTGGGCGCGTACGCAGCCGGCCCGGAATTGCTCGCGGGCCTGCTCGAGGGCGGTCGCGGCAGCATCCGTACCGACCCCCGACAGACCAGCGGGTATGGATATGGGTTCGGCCTCGACCTCGGTATGCCACAGAAGGCATTGGGAAGCGCCGGGGAGTGACTGGAATGCGCGTTCGGCGAGTTGCCGCCTTTCGGGTGTGCCGGCCGTCGTCGCGCGTAGACCGCGGCCGCCGGTCGGTTTGCGCAATTCCGGTACGACCACACAGGCAGCCTCGTCGGCGGCCCAGGCCCGGACCGTCTCCCGGACGGCCACCAGCAGTTGCGGGCGCAGGGCACCGCCCACTGCTCCGCCCGCCAGTCGGCCGAGCACCTGATGGAAGGCATAGGTGGCCACGAGGTGCGCCGGGGGCCCGGCAGCGGCCAGGCAGACGATCGCGTAGTCGCGGGTGGCCCACCAGTGCCGGGCCAGCAGCAGGGCGACGGCGTGATGGCGGCCGTCACCGCGTCCGGCCAGCTGGGCGACGAGATCACGGTCGGACTCCCCCGGCGCGGAACCGGGGCTCGGCGGGAACGGTGGGCGTGGGGGGTAGGGGGACTGCACGGAACACCATTTCCTTTCCAGCCGCAGGACGACATCCGAAATGGCGCCCCGTCGGAAAGCAGTGCCTGATTGGTGCATACCTATGGGGGGCGGCCTTACCGATCATCCCTGGCCTTTGCCCTCCCAAGGGGAGGCTCACCTTCGCACACGCGCCTCACAGGAAACAAGAAGTTCGAATGACTCGGACTCAGAGTCGGGGAAATACACAAGAGTTACCGACGGTATCCCCAACGGTCCGCGATGCGCCGGGTGCACAACGGTCAACTTGTGCACACCGAAAGCCGGATGGCACACGAAACCTCCAACTTCCCGCCCGCCCCGGACAGCAGCCCACAGCCGGTTCCCAGGTTTCTCCGGGCCCGCTCTCATCCGCGTGCCCCAGCATGGCCGCATGATCGCCCCCCACCCCCCAGCGACCCCCGCCTCACCCCGTCCGGTGCGCAAGGCGGTCGTCCCGGCCGCCGGGCTCGGCACCCGGTTCCTGCCCGCGACCAAGGCGACGCCGAAGGAGATGCTCCCCGTGGTCGACAAGCCGGCCATCCAGTACGTGGTCGAGGAGGCCGCGGCGGCCGGTCTCGACGACATCCTGATGGTCACCGGCCGGCACAAGCGGGCCATCGAGGACCACTTCGACCACGCCTTCGAACTGGAGCAGGCCCTGGCGGCCAAGGGCGACACCGTGCGCCTGGACGCCGTACGCGATCCGGCCCGCCTCGCGGACATCCACCACATCCGCCAGGGCGACCCGCTCGGCCTCGGGCACGCCGTGCTCTGCGCCCGCCACCACGTCGGGGACGAGCCCTTCGCCGTCCTGCTCGGCGACGACCTGATCGACCCGCGCGAGACCCTGCTCAGCCGCATGCTGGACGTCCGCGACCGGTACGCCGGCACCGTGGTCGCGTTGATGGAGGTCGACCCGGCCCAGGTCCACCTCTACGGCTGTGCGGCGGTCGAACCCACCGGCGAGGACGGCGTCGTACGCGTCACCGGCCTGGTCGAGAAGCCGTCGCCCGAGAAGGCGCCGAGCCGCTACGCGGTCATCGGCCGCTATGTCCTCGACCCCGCCGTCTTCGGCGTCCTGGAGCACACCCCGCCGGGCCGCGGCGGCGAGATCCAGCTGACCGACGCCCTCCAGGACCTGACCACCACCGGCACGGTGCACGGCGTCGTCTTCGACGGCCTGCGCTACGACACCGGCGACAAGGCCGACTATCTGCGCACGGTGGTCCGCCTGGCCTGCGCACGGCCGGACCTCGGCCCCGAGTTCAGGCGGTGGCTCACGGAGTTCGTGGCCGGGCTGGCGGACGGCGGTTCCAGCGCACAGGAGCGGCGCCGGGCGGCCTGAAGCAGCACCCGGCGGCTCGTAGCGACACAAGGCTCTCCGACGGGACAAAAGAGGAGGGGCCCGCCCGGGCCCCTCCTCAACTCCTGCCGTGATCCTGGTCGTCGGGGCGAACTAGCTGTTGAGGCGCAAGGTCCACACGACGGTCATCTCACCGGTCACGGCTCCGTCCGCGCGCCGGATCTCGATCGCCACCGGGAACTCGGGGCGCTGCCCCGCGTCCAGCTCGGCCACGACCTCGGCGGCCGGGCGGCCCAGCGTCGCGGTCGCCGTGACGGCACCCATCGCCAGCTTCTTGTAGGCGATCTCGGCCCGCACGGCGAGCGGTACGGCGCGCGAGAGCTGGTCCCCGAACGCGGCCAGCACGATGGCACCGCTGGCCGACTCGCCGAGCGTGAACATCGCACCGGCGTGCGGCCCGCCCACGTGATTGTGGTACTCGCCCTGGTCCGGCAGGGACACCACGGCCTGTTCCGGAGAGGTCTCCAGGAACTCCAGGTTCAGCGTCCGGGCCATGGGCACGGTGGCGGCGAGCATGTCGCCGATCGACATCTGGTCTGCGCTCATGCCGCCATGTTACTCATGAGTAGCAGCGGCTGGCCAGTGCCGGGACATCGGCGGACGAGTAGCCGCTCCGGCCCCGAGTCGCTACAGCCCTGGCGAGGGGCAGTGACCGAATCGTGTCCCTGGCGCCGCTAGGGTGGGCACCCATGTGGCCAGGACAGCAGCCGCCCGGGGGCGAGCAGAACCCGCAGAACAACCCGTACCAGCAGCCGGGGTACCAACAGCCGAATCCGTACCAGCAGCCCGGCTACCAGCAGCCGGGCCACCAACAGTCTGGCCCCTACGCACAGCAGCCGCAGTGGGGGACGCCGGCACCCGCGGGCGCTCCGCAGCCCTCGCCGGGCGGCGGCGGTGGTGGCGGGAACCGGACGAAGGTCGTCGCGATCGTGGCGGCCGCGGCCGTGGTGGTGGCCGCGGGCGTGACCGGGTTCCTGGTCCTGAACGGCAAGGACAAGAAGGACGAGGCCGACAAGCCGACCACCCCGTCCACGTCAGCGTCGGCGTCCACGACCTCCGATCCGAGTGCGTCCGCTTCCGGGTCGGACGACAACCCGCGCGGCAACGAGACCGAGAAGCCCAGCGTCGCAGGCTGGAAGGTCGTGGTGAACCCCCGCTGGGGCCTCGCCTACGACGTGCCCGCGGACTGGGAGGTCCAGTCCCCCGGCCTCAGCATCGGCTTCGAGTTCCCGGACCAGAAGGACAAGGGGATCAACATGTCGGGCACCGCCGAGTACAAGTCGAAGTGGTGCACCTCCGACGACGACAAGGACGGCCGCACCAGCGACACCGCGCTGGCCGTGGTGGGCAGCAAGGGCGCGAGCGGCGCCAAGGACACCGACGAGGTCGCGATCAACACGCCCCCCTGGTGGGTCTACGGCGGCTACACCCAGCCCGACAAGAAGAGCATCTCCTTCGACAAGAAGGCCACGCCGTTCTCGACGGCCTCGGGCATCAAGGGCAGCTACAGCTGGGCCCAGTCGACCAGGACACCGAAGAAGGGCAAGTGCGTGAGCGACGGCCAGGCGCTCACGTTCGGCTTCAAGAACTCCAAGGACGACTACGTGTCGTTCAACTTCTTCGGAGCCAAGGGCGTGGACGGGGCGGTCTCCAGAGCGACCGTCCTCAAGGTCCTCAGCACCGTCCGGCTCCACGGAACCCCGACCGTGTGACGCGGTCGACCGGGGTTCCGGCCCGCCCTGACGGGCCGGGCCGGAACCCCCTGGAGCGTCAGCCCCTCAGATAGTTGCGGTAGACCCAACGGCCCGCGAGCGACTCCTCCGGGTCGTGGCACTGGCCGATACACTCCCAGGTGCCGGTGCTGTTCTTGCACTCGAGCCCGGCGTGCACCTTGTTGTCCTTGTACACGTAGCCGGTCACCCTGCCGCGCGGGGACGGCGTGGCGTGAACCGCGACCTTCTCCTTGTTCACGATGTAGGTGTGGCCGACGGGGTGGCAGGTGAACGCGGCGGCCGAGGCGGGCGCAGCGACCACGGCGGGCAGCGCCGCGCCGATGAGCGCGGCCGTACCGATCACAGCTGCAACATGCTTGCGCATGCCGCTCCTTTCCTAGGGGACCGGAAGGCCCCGGAACAATTCGTCATGAACATGACTAGATCACCTTAAAAGCTGGCACCTCTGTCGTCAAAGAACCGGTCAAGTAGGCGAGTTCGGCGCGTCGCGCGCGCTCGACAACTCGATTGAATCCGGAGTCCGGGCAAGCGATAGTCAGCCGGTGAACACACCCGTCACCCCACGTCACCCCGGCAAATCCGCCTGGGCCGGCCGCAACTACTCGCTGCTGACCACGGCGGCCATCGTGACCAGCCTCGGCTCCAACGGCTCGCTCGTCGCAGCCGCGTTCGCCGTACTGGACGCGGGCGGCGACGGCGGCGACGTGGGCCTGGTGGCCGGCTCCCGCACCCTGCCGCTGGTGCTGTTCCTGCTCATCGGCGGCGCGATCGCGGACCGGCTGCCCCGGCACCGGGTCATGGTCGCCGCCAACGCCCTCAACTGCCTCTCGCAGGCGGCCTTCGCACTGCTCGTCCTGACCGGTGAGCCCCGGCTGTGGCAGATGATGCTGCTCACCGCACTCGGCGGCACCGGGCAGGCGTTCTTCGGCCCGGCCGCCGAGGGCA
Source organism: Streptomyces sp. NPDC005728 (assembly GCF_040630895.1). NCBI lineage: Bacteria > Bacillati > Actinomycetota > Actinomycetes > Kitasatosporales > Streptomycetaceae > Streptomyces > Streptomyces sp. NPDC005728. The sequence goes on along the minus strand of NZ_JBEXYL010000025.1, from coordinate 55,362 downwards.
TGCTGATGTCGTCCGTGGAGGGCGAGCAGGCGGGCCGTGCGTTCGCCCTCTTCCGCATGGCCACCCAGGGAGCGGCCCTCGGCGGCGCCGCGCTCGGCGGCGCGCTGGTCGCGGCGATCGGCCCCGGCTGGGTCCTCGCGGTCGACGCGGCGGCCTTCGCCCTCGCCGGAGCCCTGCGGTCGTTCCTCGACGTCAGCCACATCCCGCCACGGGCACCGGGCGAGGGCATGCTGGCCGATCTCCGTGAGGGCTGGCAGGAGTTCATCGGCCGGCCCTGGCTGTGGGGCATCGTCGTCCAGTTCTCGATCGCCAACGCGGTGGTCGGCGCGGCCGACGCCGTCTACGGCCCGCTCGTCGCCCGCGACAGTCTGGGCGGGGCGGGCCCCTGGGGCCTGGCGCTGGGCGCGTTCGGCTCCGGCACGGTGGCCGGCGCCCTGCTGATGACCCGCTGGAAGCCGCGCCGCCTGCTCCTCGCCGGCACCCTGTGCGTCTTCCCGCTGGCCCTGCCCTCGGCCGCGCTGGCCGTGCCGGTGCCGGTGGGCGTCCTGTACGCGGTCATGTTCGTCGCGGGTACGACGGTGGAGGTGTTCGGCGTCTCCTGGATGACCGCACTGCACCAGGAGATCCCCGAGGAGAAGCTCTCCCGGATCTCGGCCTACGACTGGTTCGGCTCGGTGTCGCTCATGCCGCTGGCCATGGCTCTGGCAGGCCCCGCCGAGACCGCCTTCGGCCGTACCGCCTCCCTGTGGGGGTGCGCGGGCCTGGTCGTCCTGGTCACCGCGCTGGTCCTGCTGGTCCCGGACGTGCGCAGGCTGCCCCGGCGCACCGGGCGGACGGCCCTCGCCCCGTTCCCCTCAGCCGATGCCGAAAGCCCCGTCGGGGGGCTCGGGTGAGGGGACCGCGTCGCTGTCGTGGACCGGCTGCGCGCCACCGATGAAGTCCTGTACCGCGAGGCCGTGTTCGACCCGGGCCGGGAACGCGTCGGCGGCGGTGCGGCGGGCCACGGCCGCGGTGTCGACGGTGCGGTGCGAGGCGACGAGCACCGCGTTGCCGAACCGCCGCCCGCGCAGCACGCCCGGCTCGGCGATCAGCGCCAGCTCCTCGAACACGGCCGCGAAATTGGCCAGTTGGGAGCGCAGGAACCCGAACGGCGCCGCGTCGGCGAGGTTGGCCAGATAGACCCCGTCGGGGCGCAGCACGCGCTCGGCCTCGCGGGCGTAGGCGAGCGAGGTGAGGTGGGCGGGGACGCGTGAGCCGCCGAACACGTCGGCGATCAGCACGTCCGCCGAGTCGTCCGGAGCCGCCTCGAGCCAGGCTCGGGCGTCGGCTGTGTGCAGCGCGACCCCCGAGCCCGCCGGCAGCGGCAGGTGCTCGACGACCAGCTCCAGCAGGGCCCGGTCGGCCTCGACCACGTCCTGCCGGGAGCCGTGCCGGGTGGCGGCCACATAGCGCGGCAGCGTCAGCGCCCCTCCCCCGAGGTGCAGCACATCCAGTGGCCGCCCCTCGTCGGCGACAGCGTCCAGGACGTACCCGAGCCGCCGCGCGTACTCGAACTCCAGATACCCGGGATCATCCAGATCGACATACGACTGCGGTGCCCCGTCGACGGTGAGCAGCCAGGCCCGCTCCCGATCGACGTCCGGCATCAGCTTGGCGGTGCCGTGATCGACGGCCCTGGTGACGGGTATGGCTTCACTCACGAACCCATTGTCGCCGGTACGGGCCGTCACCGGGCGCAGAGACGTACTTCACGGGCGCGGGGCGGTATCGATCTGCGGCTCCGCCGCGTGGGCGCGACCGGCCACAACCGGCCCGCAGTTCCCCACGCACCTCAGCCTCTACGAGCCGACGGAGACGACCGTCCCGGCGCCCACAGTCCTCCCGCCCTCACGGATGGCGAACCCGAGCCCCGGCTCCAACGGCACCTCCCGCCCCAGCTCAACGGTCATTTCCACCGTCTCCCCGGGGCGCACGACCGCCACCTCGCCGAGGTCGACGTCCCCGACCACATCCGCCGTACGGATGTAGAACTGCGGCCGGTACCCCGTGGACACCGGTGTCGTACGACCGCCTTCGCGCCCGGACAGCACGTACACCCGCGCCGTGAAGCGGCGACTGGGCACGACACTGCCCGGCGCGGCCACCACGTGCCCCCGCCGGACGGCGTCCCGCGGCACTCCCCGCAGCAGCACCGCCACGTTGTCCCCGGCCTGCGCCTCCTGCATCGGCTTGCCGAAGGTCTCCAGCCCGGTGACGACGCTCTCCATGTCGGCGCCGAGCACCGACACCCGGTCCCCCAGACGGAGCGTCCCTCGTTCCACGGCACCGGTGACGACCGTGCCCCGCCCGGTGATGGTGAGCACGTTCTCCACCGGCAGCAGGAACGGCGCGTCCAGGTAGCGCTCGGGCATCGGCACGTAGGTGTCGACCGCGTCGAGCAGCGCCTCGATCGACGCCGTCCAGCGCGGGTCGCCCTCCAGGGCCTTCAGCCCGGAGACCCGCACGACGGGCACGGCCTCCCCCGGGTACCCCTGCGCGGTGAGCAGGTCGCGGACCTCCAGCTCGACCAGGTCGGTCAGCTCCTCGTCGCCGGCGTCGGCCTTGTTGAGGGCGACGACGATGTGGTCGACGCCCACCTGCCGGGCGAGCAGCACGTGTTCGGCGGTCTGCGGCATGATCCCGTCGAGCGCGGACACGACGAGAATCGCCCCGTCGAGCTGCGCGGCGCCGGTGACCATGTTCTTGACGTAGTCGGCGTGGCCCGGCATGTCGACATGGGCGTAGTGCCGGGTGTCGGTCTCGTACTCGACGTGCGCGATGTTGATGGTGATGCCACGGGCGGCCTCCTCCGGGGCCCGGTCGATGCGGTCGAACGGTACGAAGGTGCCGGTGCCGCGCTCGGCGAGGACCTTGGTGATGGCGGCGGTCAGGGTGGTCTTGCCGTGGTCGACGTGACCCATCGTGCCGATGTTCAGGTGCGGCTTGGTGCGCACGTATGCCGTTTTGGACATGGCGGTACCTCGAAGCCTCTCAGGCGTACGGAAGGACGGGACCCCGAGTACCGGCCGACCCTCCCCCTGCGGGGTCCGCCGGACAATCCGGAGAGGGTCAGCTTCGGGCGCCGTCGACAGCGGCCAGGAGGATCGGGACGGCAGCCTTCGGGGCATCCGCGACCGCGGATGCTGCGAGGAGGAAGGCGTACCGGAACATGTCGACGATCATCGCCGACGGTTTGTCCGGCGTCGAATGGTTTTTCGCGGTACGCGGGTCGAGGACCGCCGGACGAGGTCCCTCAGGAGCCGATGTTCTTCAGCGCCTCGCGGACCGTCAGCGGGGCGAACCGGCCCCGCTCCCGCGCCACGAAGCTCCGTACGGCCTCGGGGTCGGTCTTGGCGTACTCGCGCAGGGCCCAGCCGATGGCCTTGCGGATGAAGAAGTCGGGGTGCCCGGACTGCAGCAGACAGTAGGCGAACAGCCGGTCGGCGTCGGTGCGTTCCTTGTGGCCGAGCTGGTGCAGCAGGGCCGTACGCGCCACCCAGAGGTGGTCGTCCGTGATCCAGGCGTCCATGTCGGCCGTGAGCCCGGGGTCGGCCGCGACCAGCGCGCCGACGACGTGCGCGGCGAGCAGGTCGACGGTGTCCCACCACGGGACGGTGGTGAGCAGGTACCGGGCGACGGGCAGGAAGGCGGAGGAGCAGCGGGCCGTGTGCCGGCGCAGGTAGTCGACGGCGAAGTACTGGTACTCGCGCTCGGGCAGCCACCAGCAGCGCAGGGCGATCGCCGTGCAGTCTTCCTCGTCCGGACGGGGCGTACCGGCCAGCACCGTGCGCGACAGGGCGCGGCGGGCGGGGGTGGGGATGCCGAGGAAGGGCGCCACGTCCTTCATGTACGCCCGCATCGCGACGGCCCGGTCCGCATCGGCCGCGGCCGCGTACGTGGCGGTCAGCCGCTCCAGCACGGCATCGGCGAGAGCGCTGCGCGGCACGTTCGGCGGGGCCGCCCCTGTGACGGTCATGAGACGAACCATACGGCGATCACACACGCTCGTCGGCTACTGTCGCCGGATGCTCGATGCCAACCGCTCTGGCACCGCCACGGCCCCGCCACGGGCCGCCGCCACGGAGCTGGCCGTCCCCGCGGCCGTACCCGTCCTGTCCCTGCCCCGCGCAGGGTTCGCCACCCGCTGCACGCGCGCACTGCTGTCGCCGTACGCGCGGCTGTCGCTGCTGCTCGCGCTGCTCGCGGGTGCGGCGAGCTGCGTGCTGCTGTTCGAGCCGCAGCAGCTGCTGACGCACGGCTGGCCGCCGCAGCTGGGCGGGGCCGCGGCGGCGGTCGTGTTCGCGGTGGCGTACGGGCTCTGCACGGTGGCGTTCGTACCGCGCCCGCTGCTGAACCTGGCCGCGGGTGCGCTGTTCGGCTCCCAGCTGGGTCTGGCGACGGCGCTGGCGGGCACGGTGCTCGGGGCCGGGGTGGCCTTCGGGCTGGGCCGGCTGCTGGGGCAGGACGCGCTGCGGCCGCTGCTGCGGGGCCGCTGGCTGAAGGCGGCCGACGGGCAGCTCAGCCGGCACGGGTTCCGGTCGATGCTGGCGGCGCGGCTGTTCCCCGGTGTGCCGTTCTGGGCGGCGAACTACTGTGCCGCCGTGTCCCGGATGGGCTGGCTGCCGTTCCTGCTCGCCACGGCGCTCGGCTCGATCCCGAACACGGCCGCCTACGCGGTCGCCGGCGCCCGTGCCTCGGCGCCGACGTCGCCCGCCTTCCTGATCGCGATGGCCTGCATCGCCGCACCGGCGCTCGCGGGCACGGTGGTGGCCTGGCGCAAGCGCCACCACCTGCGCGGCCACTGAGCGGTCAGACCCCTTCCAGGATCATCGCGTTGGCCAGGCCGCCCGCTTCGCACATGGTCTGCAGGGCGTAGCGGGCGCCGCGCTCGCGCATCGCGTGGACCAGTGTGGTGGTCAGACGGGTGCCGCTGGCGCCCAGCGGGTGGCCGAGGGCGATGGCGCCGCCGTGCACGTTGACCTTGGCGAGGTCGGCGCCGGTCTCCTGTTGCCAGGCGAGGACCACGCTGGAGAAGGCCTCGTTGATCTCGACGAGGTCGATGTCGTCGAGGGTCAGCCCCGCCCGGCCCAGGACCTTCTCGGTGGCCGGGATCACGCCGGTGAGCATCAGCAGTGGGTCGGAGCCGGTGACGGCGAAGCTGTGCAGGCGGGCGAGCGGGCGCAGGCCGAGCCGGGCCGCGGTCTCGCTGGAGGTGATCAGCACGGCGGAGGCGCCGTCGTTGATGGGGCTCGCGTTGCCCGGGGTGACGTTCCACTCGATCTGCGGGAAGCGCTCGGCGAAGCCGGGGTCGTAGTAGGCGGGCTTGAGGCCGGCGAGGATCTCCGGGGTGCTGCCGGGCCGTACGCACTCGTCGCGGGTGACGCCGTCCAGCGGTGCGACCTCGGCGTCGAACAGGCCGGCCTGCCACGCGGCGGCGGCCTTGTGGTGCGAGGAGACCGCGAACTCGTCCATCCGCGCGCGCGTGAGGGACCACTTGGCGGCGATGAGTTCGGCGCTGATGCCCTGCGGGACCAGACCCTCCGGGTAGCGCTCGGCGACGCCCGGGCCGAAGGGGTCCTTGCCGGCCGGCACGTTGGACCACATCGGGACCCGGCTCATCGACTCCACGCCGCAGGCGACGACGAGGTCGTAGGCGCCCGAGATGACGCCCTGTGCGGCGAAGTGCACGGCCTGCTGGGAGGAGCCGCACTGGCGGTCCACGGTGGTCGCCGGGACCGTCTCGGGGAGGCCGGCCGCGAGCACGGCGTACCGGGTGGTGTTCATGGCCTGCTCGCCGACCTGGTCGACGGTGCCGCCGATGACGTCGTCGATCAGCGCCGGATCGACACCGGAGCGGTCGACGAGGGTCCGCAGGGTGTGGGCGAGGAGTTGCACGGGGTGGACGTGGGCGAGGGAGCCGTTCGGCTTGCCCTTGCCGATGGGGGTGCGTACGGCTTCGACGATGACTGCGTCTCGCATGGTGCGGGCCTCCCGCGATGACCGGAGCGATTACTGGTGAGTAGGAAATCCGAACTCACCATAACTCCATGCGTTGGAAAATCAAACCCTCCTCTAGACTGACCCGCATGGCCGCCACGAAAGACCCGCGCCCCTGCTCCATCGCGGACGCCCTCGCCCTGGTGGGCGAGAAGTACTCCCTGCTCGTCCTGCGCGAGGTGTGCCTGGGCAACAGCCGCTTCGACCAGCTGGTGCGCAACATCGGCGCCCCGCGCGACGTCCTGGCCACCCGGCTGCGCCGGCTCGTGGACGCGGGGATCCTCACCAAGCGCGCCTACAGCGAGCGCCCGCAGCGCTTCGAGTACCGGGCCACGCAGGCGGGGCTGGAGCTGGAGCCGGTCCTGATGACCCTCAAGGAGTGGGGCGACCGGCATCTCCGCAAGGGCGCCGACCTTCCCATGGTCGTCGAGCACAGCTGCGGCAACGAACTGGTCCCCCAGGTCATCTGCCGCGCCTGCGGCGACCCGGTACGGCACGAGGACCTGACGGCCCACCCCCAGGCCCCGGGCTGGACCGTGTCGGGACCGACGGCCGTCTAGCGCCTGTCCGACGGTTCACGCCGCCGACGGATCACGTCACTGACGGACACGGACCACGTCACTGACGGATCACGCCTCCGGCGCGTACACGTCCAGCCGCCCGCACATGCCGAACCTCCCCCGTTCCGAGGGGCGTCGAGCGTGCACCCGGGCCTCGGCCAGGTGCGCACCGTCACCCCGTTCGAGCCGGTCGAGATGGTCGCCCGTGGTCTCCGCAGCGGCCAGGGCACCCCGCTGCCACCGCTCGCGCCACTCGGCGATCCGCGGCCGTACGAGCGTCGCGGCGGCCCGGTGGAAGGCGGCCAGCGGCTCGGGGCCGGCGGCCTCGCGCAGGGCGCGGTAGCCCTCCAGGGCCAGGTCGCGCCGGGCGCGGGCGATCCGCTCGCGCTCCGCCCCGGGCGCGTCGGCCGGGACGGTGGTCGCGGCGGCGTAGGTCTGCGGATCGGTCAGGTACTCCGGGGGCAGCGTGAGCACCGCGTCACCGGCCTCCGGCAGCCCACTGTTCTGCATGAGGACGGTGATGCGCAGGTCCTCCTCGTTCACCAGCCGGTGGACGGTGCCCGGCGTGAACCAGGCGACGGTGCCCGCCTCCAGGGGCGTGACCTCATACCCGGACGCCGTCAGCGTCTGGACGGCGCCGGTCCCGCCCGTGACGACGTACCCCTCCGAGCAGGCCAGGTGCAGATGGGGAGTTCCGCCGCGGACCCCGTCGGCGGCGGGCCAGTCGTAGACGCACAGCCGCGAGACGGCGACCCCGCCCGGCAGGCCCGTGAAACCCCCGGCGCTCACCACGGATGCGCCTCCAGGTAGGCGGCCACGTCCTCCCGTTGCCAGGCACCGTCGGCCACGACGACCCGGTAGCGCCGGCGCAGTGTCTCGCCGGGAGCGAGTGCCAGCTCCTCGAAGAAGGCCCAGGAGGGGGCGACCGCGGCGAACGGGTCGTTGCGGACGAACCAGTGGGCCGGGTGGGCGCCCCGGGTGCCCGCGTGGTCGTTCTCGGGGGCGTGCTCGAAGACGAGGGTCGCGCCACCGTCGGCGCCGTCGTGCTCGCCGCTGAAGGCGAGCCAGGACGCCTGGGTGCCCATCAGCTCGGGCCCCTCCCCGTCGGGCGCGATGATCCGCCCGTCCCGGAAGGCGCGCGGGCCGCGCCAGAACAGGCCGGTGTACCCGGCGAGTTCACGCCCGGCCGTGGTCGGACTGCCGAGACGGAGCGGCTCGTCGCGCCGGTTGGTGACCGCACTGGTCCAGGTCAGCGCCCAGGAACCGGACCCGGGGTCGACGTCGTGGACCTCGATCCGCCGCTCCTCGTCCGCCCACAGCGCACCGTCGTACGGATGCCAGGTCAGCCGCTCGGCGATGACCGCTCGCCCCTCGGCGGCCTCGACCTCCTCGAAGCCGGCGTGCCGCATAGAGCCGACCCGCTCGGGCAGCTCGAGGTACCCCTGGCCGTGCACATAGCTGTTGCCGCCCCACAGGTTGGCACCGGACAGGTGGGAGGCCGTCAGCGACAGGCCCTTGTGCCAGCGGTGGTCGTTGGGCCGGTAGTCGGTGACCACGTCACCGGCGAGGGTGCGGACCGGGTGCAGGTAGGGCTTGGGCGCCTCCCAGGCCGCCTCCGGGCGGTAGACGTAGGCGAACAGCTCGACGCCGGTGGCCGCCTCGGTCACCGTGATCCGGTCACCGTGGGCGTGGACGAGACGCAGTCCGCCGCTCATGCCGGGACCTCCTCGGCCGCGCCGGGCGCCCAGCCGGGCGCGCCGCCGTGCAGGGCCGTGTAGTACGGGTCGCCGGGTCCGATCTCGCCCGCCCGTACGGTCGTGTCGGTGAAGGCCGACTTGTACAGCGCGGTGATCAGCTCCAGGCTGGTCCGCCCGTCCGCCCCGCTGCTGCGCGGCCGCTCCCCCGCGCGCATGCTCGCGATCAGCTCCCGCAGCTGTTCGAGGTGGCTGCTGGGCACGTCCGGTCCGAAGTCCCGCCAGGTGTCGGCCTGTTCGGATGGCACGTCCGGGGCCGGGGTGATGTGCCAGTTGTCGTTGGCGTGCCCGTACAGGTGGGTCAGCTCGACCGTGGCGCGCTCGCAGTCGATGCGGATGCGGCTGACCTCGTCGGGGCTCAGCACGCTGTTGACGACGGTCGCCAGCGCGCCGTTCGCGAAGCGGACCAGCGCGGTGGAGACGTCCTCGGTCTCCACGGCGTGCACCAGCCGGCCGGCCATCGCCCGCACCTCGCTCCACGGGCCCAGCAGATCGAGCAGCAGATCCATCTGGTGGATGCCGTGCCCCATGGCCGGACCGCCGCCCTCGGTGTGCCAGCGGCCCCGCCAGGGCACGGCGTAGTAGGCGGCGTCCCGGTACCAGGTGGTCTGGCAGTGGGCCACCAGCGGGCGCCCCATCGCCCGCTCGGCGAGCAGCCACCGCACATGCCGGGATCCGGAGCCGAAGCGGTGCTGGAAGACGATCGAGGCGTACGGCCCGCCCTCGGTGCCCTCCTCCGCCTCGATCGCGTCGAACTCGGCGAGCGAGGGGACGGGCGGCTTCTCGCACCACACCCAGGCCCCGGCGCGCAGCGCGGCCACCGTCTGCGCGCGGTGCAGCGTCGGCGGGGTGCAGACGGTGACCAGGTCGGGCCGCTGTTCGGCGAGCATCAGATCCAGGTCGGTGTAGGCGTGCGGGATGCCGGCCTCGGCGCAGAACGCCGTCACGGCGTCCTTGTCGACGTCGACGGCGGCCACGACCTCGGTCTCGCCCTCCTCGGCGAGCCGGGCGAGCGCGGGCAGATGCGATCCGCGCCCGATGGCGCCGGCGCCGATGACGGCGGCCCGGATGCGCCGGCCGGCGAACGGGGCTGCCGGGCGAGGGGAGCCGGGCTCGGCCGGGAGGGGAGAGAGGGGCCTGGGCGGGAGGGGAGAGGGGGGCATGGGCGGGTTCAGCACTCCTCCGGGGACGGCGGCGGCGCGGTGCGGCGGGTGCAGCAAGCGCTTTCTCCTGCGCTGCAACGTAAGCGGCGGCGACGGTGCAGGTCAACACCGGCGGAGCGCCGTCCCCGGAACCCCTGTGCCCGGCCGGTCTTCCGGGCCCGCTACGCTGCTTTCGTCACATGATCACCACGTATCCCATCAGCGCTTGGACGCCTAACCTTCATGTCTTGGTTTGAATCCCTCGTCCTCGGACTCGTCCAGGGGCTGACCGAGTTCCTCCCCGTCTCCTCCAGCGCCCATCTGCGGCTGACCGCGGCCTTCTCGGGCTGGAAGGACCCCGGGGCCGCCTTCACGGCGATCACCCAGATCGGCACGGAGACGGCTGTCCTCATCTACTTCCGCAAGGACATCGGACGGATCATCTCGGCCTGGTTCCGGTCCCTGTCCGACAAGGCGATGCGGCGCAACCACGACGCCCAGATGGGCTGGCTGGTGATCGTCGGCTCGATTCCGATCGGCGTGCTCGGCGTGACGCTCAAGGACCAGATCGAGGGGCCGTTCCGCGATCTGCGGATCACGGCGACGATGCTCATCGTCGTCGGCGTGGTGATCGGCATCGCCGACCGGCTGGCGGCCCGCGACGAGACCGGCGGGCGCCACCGTGCGCCCCAGCAGCGCAAGACCTTGGAGAACCTCGGCGTCAAGGACGGCCTGATCTACGGCCTCTGCCAGGCGTGCGCCCTCGTCCCGGGCGTCTCCCGGTCCGGCGCCACCATCAGCGGCGGCCTGTTCATGGGCTACAAGCGCGAGGCCGCGGCGCGGTACTCCTTCCTGCTCGCCATCCCGGCGGTGCTGGCGTCCGGGGTGTTCGAGGTGAAGGACTCGGTGGGCAGCGGTGACGTGGCGTGGGGCCCGACCCTGTTCGCGACGGTGATCGCGTTCGCGTCCGGATACGCGGTCATCGCATGGTTCATGAAATGGATCTCCAACAAGAGCTTCATGCCGTTCGTCTGGTACCGCATCGCCCTCGGCATCGTCATCATCGCGCTGGTGACGGCGGGCGTCCTGAGCCCGCACGCGGCGGAATCGGCGAGCTGACCGGATCGGGACCCGGTCACATGGCCGTCACCCAGCAGTTCGCCCGGGTCACCCCGGACCGACTGGAGCGCTGCCGGGCGGCGGCGCTCGCCTCCCCCGGCGCGGGACCGGACTGGGACCCGCCGGCGGACGACACCCTGGACACGGACTGGGCACTGTGGGGCCTGCTCCGGTACTGCCGCGACCGGGTCCCCGACCCCGATCCCCGGCCGATCGCTCTGCTGGACCGGGCGATCCACGGTGATCCCGGCGGAGACATCGGCTTCCTCGACCACCCCGACTTCTACGACGGCATCGACGGCCCGCCCCGGCTCCTGGTCCCCGCCGTCGTTTCGGACATCTCCCGCGCGCTGGACGGCGTGGACCTGGACGAGGTCCTCGCCGAACTGCCGACGGACTCCGCCGAAGCGGCCGTGGCCTGCGGATTCGGCGGCTTCTCCGGGGACGTACGGGCGTATCTGGTCCGGCACTTCACCGCCGCCCGCACCTTCTTCCACGGGGCGGCCCGGCAGGGCATGTGCGTCGTGGTCTGGTGCGACTGAGCACCCGACCGGTGCTCGCGGTGACCAACCCCATACGTTCCGAGTAGCCGCGCGGTAGCGCAGTGTCAGTGCTTGCCCCTAGGCTGGTCCGCATGTCCCCCGATTCCCTGCCCCCTGGTTCCGTGCGGTCTGCTGCCGAGGTGAACGAGCAGATCCGGGCGCTGTGGCTGCGCGCAGGCGGCATCCTGTCGGCCCAGGAGCGCGCGGAGTACGAGCTGTTGGTGGTCGAATGGGCGGCGGCGATCCGCGGAGAGATCATCGAGGCGGCCTGAGCCAGGAGCTCGCGGCGCGCCCGGAAACGGCCCACCCCCCGATTCGGCCCTCGTCCGCAAAACCGGTCCCGTCTCCCCGGCAGACGATCTACCCTGCTGCTCAGCGCTGTGAGCCGGGGCGGACGGCTAGGGCGGAGCATCCGAGCCGGCGGGGACCTGCCCGCGCTCAACCATCACACGGGCGGGGAAGACAGTGGTTCACCGATCACGGGCCGGTACGACTATTGCCATGCTCATGACCTTCTCGACGCTCGCCGCATGCGACTCCGGGCAGGAGTCCCGGGCAGGCGCAACGTCGGAACAGACCGAGAAGGCCGGCGCACAGGAGAAGCCGTGGAGCAAGGGGGACCTGGAGCGGGCGGCGATCACGGACACGGATCTCGACGGCTACGAAGTGAACCGGATTCCGGCTGCTCCCTCGGCCTCCCGCAGGACGGCGTCTCCTGCCGAATGCACGCCCGTGGCCCAGGCACTGGGCGGAAGCAGTGGCTTCACAGCGACCGCACGCACCGGCCGGATGATCTCCTCGAAGAAGCACGGCCCCGGAGCATCCATGATCCTGTCGTCACACAGCGCCGGCGATGCCGCGCGGGTGATCGACGCACTCCGCACGGCCGCCGAGCGGTGCAAGACCTTCAAGGACATCCGGGCGGACTTCCGCTACGACGGGACCGACCTGCGGCCCGACCCCGGCTACGGCGATGAATCCGTGTCCCTGCGGCTCACCCAGCTCGCGGCGGACCGCGAGGACGAGGAGCCCGTCCGGGTTCCCTACGCCGTGGTGGCCGTTCGGCAGGAGACGACGATCGCCGTGTTCTACGCGTTCAACCTCCCCGCAGGGCCACGGGGCAAAGACCCGGCTGTCGTACCGGAAGCGATCATCAAGACACAGCTGAACAAGCTCGGCAGGCTGACGGGTTCCGAGTGACGGCGGTCGCCTTGACCACAGCGATCGTCATTCCAGGGAGGGGCACCATGCGTGGAGATCACCGCCATCGCGAGACCGTTGCGGCGATCGCGCGAAATCCTGCGGCGCCGGCCGAGGTACTGACCAGGCTGCTGTGCGAGGAAGCCGTCGCGGCGTGGGACACGATCACCTGGCGCGCTCTTCCGGACGAGGTGGTCGACGCGATCGTCAGGCATCCCGACCACGGGCTGCGGGCCGCGTTCGCCGCGAACGTCGGTGCGACGGCGGAGCAACGCGCCCGGCTCGTGGACGATCCCGATCCCCGCGTCCGCCGGTCTCTGGCCATCGGACCCGATGGGTTCCGCATCACCGCACAGCCGCTGCCCCTGTCCGCCCAGCAGCGCCTGCTCGCCGATCCGGAACTTCCGGTCCGCCGAAGCGCAGCCTTCTGCCGCCACACAGCTCCAGGCCTGGTCGCCGGGCTCGCCGACCACCAGGACGCGGACCTGCGGCAGGCAGCCTGCCGCCAGTGGGCCTTGCTGTCCGAGGACACCCGGAGCCGTCTGCTCCGCGATGCTGACGACGAGGTCCGTCAGGCGGCCATGATGGAGGCCTGCCACGAGGACGCGGCATACACGGACCTTCTTCTCGACGCGGGAATCGGCCGCTTCCACCGGCAGGAGGTGATCCGGTACGGCGCCATGAGCACGGCGACCGCCCAACAGCTCGCAGCAAGCGCCGAGGACGAGGACCGGCGGGAGCTGGCGGCCAACCTCAACGTTCCCCTCGACATCGTCAGGACGTTGGCGCACGACGACGCGCACAGCGTCCGGCTGGCGGTGTCGGTACGACCCGAGCTGACGGAGACCGAACGTACCGCCATCGACGTCACCATCACGCCGTCCGACCGGCTCTATCCCGTCGAATGGGTTCGCCTCTGCGCCGATCCCGACGTCCTGCGCCGGTGCGCCAGGTCGGCCAACACCCTGCTGCGGCGCAGCGCCGCCTACAGCCGGCACCTGCCTGCCGACGCCATCGACCTGCTCTCGAAGGACGACGACTACCCGGTTCGGCTCCTGCTGTGCGAGAACCAGCCGACCGTCGACGGCGAGGTGGTGCTTCAGACCTATCTGGACTGCCAGGTCATCACCAAGGGCGATCTGCTGCGCCACCCGAACTTCCCGGCCGCGGGCAGCGGACGACGCTTCGCCGACGACCCGGATCCGGAGAAGCGACGGCTGGTGGGGCTCGACTCCGAAGCACCCGTCGACGCCGTGGTCCGGTTGCTTGCCGACCCCGACGATCGTGTACGTGCCATGGCAGCCGCGCACCCCGCACTGCCGGTCGATCTCATCCTCCAGAGCTGCGGGAATCCGGAGACCTCCTCCCCCGCCCTCAGCAACCCGAGCCTTCCCACGGAAGCCATGCACCGATACCTGGACGATGCGGGCATCCCTCGCTGACGCGGAATCCTGGTACCGGGGCGTGGGCATGGACCACGCCCTCGATCCGGGCCACTTCCTCGACAACCCGGTGCAACTGGCAATGCCCCCGGCCAAGGCGCTGACCGAGGCTCCTGTCGGAATGTTCGGCACGCCTCTTGGCACCTCGCCGTCGGTGACCAAGACTTGGCCGATGACACAGCGTGTGGAACTGGCTACCGTGATGGACCGGCTGGCCGTGGACGAGCTGGTGACCGAGTACGCGGTGGCGGTGGACGACGGCGACTGGGCGGCGTACCGGCGCCTGTTCACGGCGGACGGGCGGGCCGACTACCGTTCGGCCGGCGGCATCGAGGGCGAGGCCGGCCGGGTCGCCGGGTGGCTCGCCGAGAACCTGGAGCTGTTCGCGATGCGGCAGCATCTGATCGTCAACCGGCGGCTGCGGTTCGGAGTCCTGGACCACGACACCGGGGACACCGCCCGGGTGCGGGCGGACTACCTCAACCCGATGCGGTTCGCCGGCGACGGCGGCTCCGGCGCGCCGGACCTGGTGTGCGGCGGCCGGTACGACTTCGGGCTGCTGCGCACGCCGGACGGCTGGCGGCTGCGCGAGGTCGTGGTGCACGAGAAGTGGCGCCGGATGCCCGAGCGCAGCCCGGCGGTTGTGCCCGAATGAGCCGCCCGGGCGCCCCCTGTCGGAGATCGCTTCCGGCGCGCACACTGGAGTCAGCCCCGGGGTAGGGAGACTCCGTATGAGGACGTTCGACCGCTGGCTGGCCCCCTCCTGGCGACGCTCCGTGGTCGCCGCCCTCGCAGGCGCCCTGCCCGTGCTCGCGTTCCCGGCGCCTTCGTTGTGGTGGTTCGCGTACGTGGCCCTGGTGCCCTGGATCCTGCTGGCGCGGTCGGCGCCGACCGGGCGGCGGGCGGCGTACGACGGCTGGTGCGGCGGCTTCGGCTTCGTGGTGGCCGTGCACCACTGGCTGCTGCCGAGCCTGCACGTGTTCATCTTCCTGATAGCCGCGTTGCTGAGTCTGCTGTGGGCGCCCTGGGGATGGCTGGTCCGCAGGTTCCTGGGCGGGGTGCCGTCGCTGCGGCGGGGCGCCGCCGCTCTGCTGGTGCTGCCGTCGGCGTGGCTGGCGGTGGAGCTGGTCCGCTCCTGGCAGGCCCTCGGCGGACCCTGGGGCATGCTCGGCGCCAGCCAGTGGCAGGTGGGACCGGCGCTGCGGCTGGCCTCGGTGGGCGGGGTGTGGCTGCTCAGCTTCCTGGTGGTGGCCGTCAATGTGGCGGTCGCGATGCTCGTGTCCGTGCGCGAGTCCCGGGTGCCCGCGGTGGCCTCGCTGGTCGCCACCGCTGCCGCGACCTCGGCCGCCTGGGCGTGGGCGCCCCGCCCGGACGTCGACGGCCAGGTGCGGATCGCTGTCGTCCAGCCGGGCATCGTGGACGGGCACGACAGCGCGGAGAGACGGTTCGACCGCGAGGAGCAGCTGACCCGGCGGCTCGCCGGGCAGGGCGTCGATCTGGTCGTCTGGGGCGAGTCCAGCGTCGGCTACGACCTCGACCGCCGGCCCGACCTGGCCCGGCGGATCGCCGCGCTGTCCCGGCAGACCGGCGCCGACGTGCTGGTCAACGTGGACGCCCGCCGCTCCGGCCGGCCCGGCATCTACAAGAGTTCGGTGCTCATCGGCCCGAACGGAGCGACCGGTGACCGCTACGACAAGATGCGGCTCATCCCCTTCGGCGAGTACATACCGGCCCGCTCCCTGATGGGCTGGGCCACCTCGGTGGGCAAGGCGGCCGGCGAGGACCGGCGACGCGGCACCGAGCAGGTCGTGATGAACGTCGGGCACGGCCTGCGGATCGGCCCGCTGGTGTGCTTCGAGACGGCGTTCCCGGACATGAGCCGCCATCTCGCCGAGGACGGCGCGGACGTGCTCCTCGGCCAGTCCTCCACCTCGACCTTCCAGAACAGCTGGGCTCCGGAGCAGCACGCCTCGCTGGCCGCGCTGCGGGCCGCCGAGACCGGCCGCCCGATGGTACACGCCACCCTGACCGGCGTCTCCGCCGTCTACGGCCCGAGCGGGCAGCGCCTCGGCCCCTGGCTCGGCACCGACACGAGCACCACGCACGTGTACGACGTACCGCTCGCGCACGGTGTCACGCCGTACGTCCGCTTCGGTGACTGGCCGGTGCACGGCGCGCTGCTGGTGCTGGCCGCGCTGTGCGCGACTGAGGGGATACGGGCGTTCAGACTGCGCCGGTCCGGTCCAGAACCGCTCGTACCACCCGCTCGCACAGCTCATGGGTCGCCAGTGCGTCACGGGCGCTGAGCACCTTGCCCGCGCGCACCGCGTCCAGGAAGGCGAGGACCGCCTGCTCGATGCCGCGCTGCCGGGCCACCGGAACCCAGTCACCGCGCCGGCGCACCGTCGGCTGCCCCTTGTGGTCGATCACCTCGGCGAGGTTGAGCACCTGACGCTTGGTGTCCTGCCCGGAGACCTCGAGGATCTCCTCGGCCGAGCCGCTGAGCCGGTTCATCATCCCGAGCGCGGTGAAGCCGTTCCCGGCGAGCTGGAGCACGACGTGGTGCAGCAGCCCGTCCTCGGTGCGGGCGCGCACGGTCACGTCGTCGACCGGGCCCGGCACCAGGAACCGCAGGGTGTCCACGACATGGATGAAGTCGTCCAGGATCATCGAGCGCGGTTCCTCGGGCAGCCCGATCCGGTTCTTCTGCATGAGGATCAGCTCGCGCGGATGATCCTGGCACTGCGCGTACGACGGCGCGTAGCGCCGGTTGAAGCCGACGAAGAGCGAGACGTCGCGCTGCTCGGCGAGGGCCACGAGGCCTTCGGAGTCGGCGAGTTCGTAGGCGAGCGGCTTGTCCACGAAGGTGGGTACGCCCGCTTCGAGCAGCCGGGTGACGATCTGCGGGTGGACGTGGGTGGGCGCGTGCACGAAGGCGGCGTCGAGGCCCGCGTCGAGCAGGGAGTCGAGGGTCGTGTGCCGCC
This sequence comes from Streptomyces sp. NPDC005728, assembly GCF_040630895.1. Lineage (NCBI taxonomy): Bacteria > Bacillati > Actinomycetota > Actinomycetes > Kitasatosporales > Streptomycetaceae > Streptomyces > Streptomyces sp. NPDC005728. Next base: position 38,583 of record NZ_JBEXYL010000025.1, on the reverse strand, counting down.
GGTCCTCGGACAGGTGGAGCGAGTCCGCGACCCGGGCGAGGGTGGCGGGCGTACGGGTCTGCAGGTGGAGGTCGACCCCGGGCTGTGTGCTCAGCACCGGCAGGTAGGCCTTCTGCGCGATGTCACCCAGTCCGATGCAGCCGACCTTCACGTGCTCTCCCCTACCGGTTGCCTGCGTGTGCCTCCTCGGAAGGATACGGGGGCCGCCGGTCGGCGATGCCGTCGAAGCCGCGCGGGATCAGCGCCGGACCGGCCTTGGAGAGGGACATCCAGCACCCGCCCGGGGTACGCAGACCGCCGTCACCCTGCCAGGCCGCCAGATCGCGGATCTCGTCGCCGGCCGGTTCCTTCAGCGCGGAGGTGCCGAGCCTCGCAGAGGTGCGCCAGGGGCTGCTGGAGCTGCTGACGGGGATACTGGGCCGCTGAAAAGGGCTGGTGACGGCGAGCGCGGTGTTGCGAGGATGCGGGGATGACGACCGAACGCCATGAGCCCGCACAGAACGCCGGTGAACGCGCCATGCTGGAGGGGTGGTTGGACTACCACCGCCAGACCCTGGCGTGGAAGTGCGAGGGCCTGACCGACGAGCAGCTGCGCACCGCGTCCGTGCCGCCCTCCCAGCTGTCCCTCATGGGCCTGGTGCGGCACATGGCCGACGTGGAGCGGGGCTGGTTCCGCAAGGTCCTGATGGGCGACGACCCCGGGCCGATCTACTACAGCGACGAGGACCGGGACGGCGAGTTCCGCCTCACCGACTCGGACACCTGGAAGGAGGCGTACGGCACCTGGCAGGCGGAGATCGAGACGGCCCGGCGCAACGCGGCCGGCTTCGGGCTCGACGACCTCTCCCGGGGCAGGAGCCGGTCCACCGACGAGCCGTTCAGCCTGCGCTGGATCTACACGCACATGATCGAGGAGTACGCCCGGCACAACGGCCACGCGGACCTCGTCCGCGAGCGGATCGACGGCGCCACCGGCGACTGAGCGTCACCCTCGGGGCCAGAAGGTCACCCGTCAGGGGCGCGAGATCACCCGTGCGGGGGCATCGGCCTTCGGTGCACGGTGCCAAGACGGGGGCCGACCCAGCAGAGTTGCGCGGGTGCATCGAACGACGACCACCGCAGCGATCCTGATCACCGTGGCCGTCTCGGCCCTCTCCGGCTGTGTGACGGTATCGGGCCCGGCGATCCCCGGGCCCGTGCCGGACACCGCGCGCTCGCACCCCTCGGCGCCCCGGCCCGACGGCACCTCGGAGTCGCGGGTGGTACAGGCTCCGGCGCGGGAGGCATTGGCAATGGTCGGCCCGTCCAGGCATCCGCACCCCACCGAGCCGGCCCCGCACCGCACGCCGGCACCGCCGCCGGCCACCCGCCACCCGTCGGCGCCGCCCGCACACCGCCCGCGGCCGCACCCGGACCGCCCCCGGCGGCCGCGCGCCGGTCTCCCGGACGTGTCGCAGCCGGTCCCGCAGACCCCGGACGTCTGCGCCCTCGGCAAGAAGTACGGCGGCTGGCGCCGAGACAGCCCCGAGGCGCTGATCTGCGAGCAGACGTACGGCCACTGACCCGGACGTACCGGCGTGCGCCCTTGGGCCTGTCCTGCTGATCAGGCACCGTCACCCACCTGCGAACCGACCGCCGGACAGGAGCTAGCCGCTGGGCCGCTGCCGCGGTGGGCCCCAGGGGTCGCCGCCCGGGGAGCCGTCCTCCCCCAGACGCAGCTCCAGGCGGCTGATCGCCGCCCGCACCCCGTCGCCGTAGCCGTCGTCGGACAGGGAGCCGGCGGCGCGGCGGGCCCGGCGCAGATGGCTGCGGGCGGCCTCGGCGCGGCCCAGCTTCACGTAGTCCGCGGCAAGGTTGAGGTGCAGGGAGGGGAAGAAGCCGCGGACGCTCAGCGGGTCACCGGCGCCGCGGCCGTCCGCCAGCTCCTCCGCCGCCGACAACGCCCTCAGGTCCCAGGCCAGTTCGTCGGACGGGTCGTTCTGGGTGTCGGCCAGGTAGTGGGCGAGGGTGCAGCGGTGCAGCGGTGCGCCCTGCTCGCCGATCTCCGCCCACAGCTGGAGGAAGCGGCGCTGGGCCTCCTCGCGGTCGCCGCCGTGATGCAGCATGACGACCTGCCCGATCCGCGTCAGCACCGCATCCGGCGCCGTCTGCTCCTGTCGCTCCGCCACCACGTCCTCCGAGCCGTCGTCGGCTGTCTGGTCAGCTGCCTGTCCCGACGCTAACGGGCGGCGGCGGCAATCCCGGGCAGGCGGACCCGTACGACACCGGGCCGCCTGCGGGGCGGGTCAGCCCAGGTTCGGGATCTTCCAGTCGACCGCCTCGTGGCCCTGCGCGGCGATCGCCTCGTTGATCTGCGTGAACGGGCGGGAGCCGAAGAACTTCTTGGCGGACAGCGGCGAGGGGTGCGCGCCCTTGACCACGACGTGCCGGGTCTCGTCGATCAGCGGGAGCTTCTTCTGCGCGTAGTTGCCCCACAGCACGAAGACCGCCGGGTCGGGCCGGGAGGCCACCGCGCGGATGACGGCGTCCGTGAACTTCTCCCAGCCCCTGCCCTTGTGCGAGTTGGCCTCGCCGGCCCGGACGGTGAGCACCGCGTTGAGCAGCAGCACGCCCTGCTCGGCCCACGGCATCAGATAGCCGTTGTCCGGGACGGGCAGACCCAGCTCGTCCTGCATCTCCTTGTAGATGTTCCGGAGGGAGGGCGGAGTCTTCACGCCCGGGCGGACCGAGAAGCACAGGCCGTGGCCCTGGCCCTCGCCGTGGTACGGGTCCTGGCCGAGGACGAGGACCTTGACCTTCTCGTACGGCGTCGCCGCCAGCGCGGCGAAGACCTCCTCGCGGGGCGGGTACACGGGACCGTTCGCCCGCTCCTCCTCGACGAACTCGGTCAGCTCCTTGAAGTAGGGCTGCTGCAGTTCGTCACCCAGAACCCCGCGCCAGGACTCGGGCAGCATGGCGATGTCGGTCACGTCAACGTCCTCACGATGTGCGATCACTTGCAGGTCTCAGAACCTACAGGCGACCACTGACAACCGGTGCCACACCGTGGATTCACCAGCTGGTCTTGCGGTGCAGCTCCCACATCATCATGATCGTCGACGGGTCGAGGGCCCGCTCGCCGCCCGAGAGGTCGTCGCTGGCCGCCACGAACTGCCGCCCCTGCCACAGCGGGAGCAGCCGGGCGTCGTTCACCATGATCTGCTGGGCCGCCTCCAGGTCCTTGACCACCTTGCCGCGGTCGCTCTGGCTGCGCGAGCGGGGCAGCAGCACCGAGGTGATCTGCTTGGACGGGTAGGGCGTGCCGAGCGCGTTGTGCTCGCCGACGAACGGCGCGATGAAGTTGTCCGCGTCGGGGAAGTCCGGGAACCAGCCGCGGCCGAACACCGGGTACTCGCCCTTCTGGTAGCCGACCACATAGGTCTTCCAGGGGCGGCTCTTGAGGGTGATCGTGAACAGGCCGGAGTCCTCGAGCTGCCGCTTGAGTTCCTTGAACATCACGGCCGTCTCGGAGCCGTAGCGGTCGGTGGTGTACCAGAAGGTGAGCGGGACACGCTGGGTGATGCCCGCGTCCAGGAGGATCTTGCGGGACTTGGAGACGCTCGGGTCGCCGAAGTCGTCGAAGAACGAGGTGGTGTGGCCGGTGAGGCCCTTGGGGACCATGGAGTACAGCGGGTCCACGGTGTCCTTGTAGACCTTGTGCGCGATGGCGCCCCGGTCGACGACCTGGGCGATGGCCTTGCGGACGGCGGGCTGCTTGGCCCACGGGTCCTTCGGGTTGAACACCAGGTAGCTGATGTCCGTGCCCGCGCCGTCCACCAGCTGCAGGTCGGAGGTGCCGTGCTGCTGCAGGGTGATGATGTCGTCGGCGGCCAGACCGCGGTAGGTGACGTCGATCTGCCCGTCGCGCAGCGCCTTGACCATGCTGGACGAGTCCTGGAAGTAGCGGATGGTCACTGCGTCGTTCTGCCGCTTGGCGAAGCCGTCGTAACGGTCGTTGCGGACCAGGACGGCCTTCTTGCCCTCCTCGTAGGACTGCAGCTCGTACGGCCCGGAGCCGAAGACCTTGTCGTCCTTGCGCAGCGAGTTCGCCGGGTAGTCGTCGGGGTCGACGATCGACATGGCGGGGGTGGCCAGCACGAACGGGAACGTGGCGTCGGACTGGTTGAGGTGGAAGACCACCTCGCGGTCGCCGACCGTGTCCACGCTGTCCAGGCTGCCGAGCAGTCCGGCGGGCCCGCCGGGGGCGTCGATGGTGCGGATGCGGTTGATGGAGTGCTGGACGGCCTGGGCGTTCAGCGGGTCGCCGTCGGCGAACTTCATGCCCTCGCGCAGCTTGCAGCGGTAGGTGCGGCTGCCGGAGTCGGTGAAGGAGCAGCTCTCGGCGGCGTCCGGCTGGGGGGTGGTGGCGCCGTTCGGGTAGGCGAGGAGCGTCTGGTAGATGTTGCGGAACAGCTCCCAGGAGCCGTCCCAGGCGGCGGCGGGGTCCAGCGTGCTGGGGGCACTGGTGGTGCCCACGACGATGGGGCCCTTGCTGTCGGGATCGCCGTCGGACAGCAGACCGCAGCCGGCCACCAGGGATATGGACGCGATCGCCGCGACTCTCCGCAGGAATCGGTTCCGGTTGAACACGCGCACGCTCCTCGATCTGCCATACCAAGGGTCGGCAGACCATACCGCAGCGTTCGGCCCTCTGGACCTCCCCGGGGCAGGCGTTCTTGATCGATTGTGCTATGACGACGTTGTCATTCCGCTGTGCGGAACCCGTACAGCGTTTCGGGCGCCGTTCCGCTGGGAAACGGCGCCCGAAAAAGACGACCGGCAGAGCGGGTCAGGCACCCACGCCGGCGTTGAGGAAGATGCCGCCGTCCACGACGAGCGTCTGACCGGTGACCCAGTCGGACTGCGCGGAGGTGAGGAACGCGGCCGCCCCGCCGATGTCGGAGGGCACCCCGAGCCGGGCGAGCGGGTAGGCGGCGGCCGCCTCCTGCTCCCGGCCCTCGTACAGGGCCTGGGCGAACTTGGTCTTCACGACGGCCGGGGCGATCGCGTTGACCCGCACCCGGGGCGCGAACTCGTGCGCCAGCTGCTGGGTCAGGTTGATCATCGCGGCCTTGCTGACGCCGTAGGCACCGATGAACGGCGAGGGTGCGAGGCCCGCGATCGAGGCGATGTTGACGATCGCGCCGCCGTTGTCCTTCTGCCAGGCGTGCCAGGTCTTCTGGGCGAAGCCGAGCGCCGAGATCACGTTGGTCTCGAACACCTTGCGCGCGACGTCGAGGTCGAGGTCGGCGATGGGCCCGAAGACCGGGTTGGTGCCCGCGTTGTTGACCAGGAAGTCGACGCGGCCGAAGGCCTCCATGGTGCGCTCGACGGCCTCGGTCTGGTGGCCGAGGTCGTGGGCCTTGCCCGCGACGCCGATGACCCGCTCGGCGCCGAGCCGCTCGACGGCCTCCTTGAGGGCGTCCTCGTTGCGGCCGGTGATGCACACCCGGTCGCCGCGGGCGACCAGCGCCTCGGCGATGCCGTAGCCGATACCGCGGCTCGCGCCGGTGACGAGCGCGACCTTGCCGGAAAGGTCAGGAAGTTCAGTCATGTCCGTGTTCCCCAATGTCCCCGAGTTCCCTAGTTCAGCGGTCCGCCGGCGACGTACAGCACCTGGCCGGAGACGAAGCCGGCCGCCTCGCCGGTGAAGAAGGCGATGGCGTTGGCGATGTCCTCGGGCTCGCCGACGCGCTGCACCGGGATCTGGGTCGCGGCGGCCTTCTTGAAGTCGTCGAAGCCCATGCCGACGCGGTCGGCGGTGATCTTGGTCATCTCGGTGGCGATGAAGCCGGGGGCGACGGCGTTGGCGGTGATGCCGAACTTGCCCAGCTCGATGGCGAGGGTCTTGGTGAAGCCCTGCAGACCCGCCTTGGCGGCCGAGTAGTTGGCCTGGCCGCGGTTGCCCAGGGCCGAGGAGGAGGAGAGGTTGACGACCCGGCCGAAGCCCGCGTCGACCATGTGCTTCTGGACGGCCTTGGTCATCAGGAACGAGCCGCGCAGGTGGACGTTCAGGACGGTGTCCCAGTCCGAGACGCTCATCTTGAACAGCAGGTTGTCGCGCAGCACGCCCGCGTTGTTGACCAGGATCGTCGGGGCGCCCAGCTCCGCCACGATCCGGGCGACGGCCGCCTCGACCTGCGCCTCGTCGGATACGTCCGCGCCGACCGCGATGGCCTTGCCGCCGGCCGCGACGATCTTCTCGACCGTGTCCTTGCAGGCGGCCTCGTCCAGGTCGATCACGGCGACCGCTCGGCCCTCGGCGGCCAGTCGTACGGCGGTGGCGGCGCCGATGCCGCGCGCCGCGCCGGTGACTACCGCGACCCGCTGTTCTGTGGTGGACATTGCTGCTTCTCCTCGCCCTTGAGAGAATCTGTGTGCGGTGAGCGACCGCTTAGTACCTTCAGCACCCGTGACGCTAGAAGCCCTGGCACCCGGTGTCAACGGGACACCCGGCGGGTGTGATCCATTACCTCACCAGGAGGTCGAGCAGGCGCTCCGTTTCGGCCGCCGGGTCGGTGGTGAGTCCGGTGTGCACGGGGCCGGGCTGGACGACGGTGGAGCGGGGGGCGATCAGCCAGCGGTAGCGGCGCCCGGCGTCGTCGCGGGCCGCCTGTCCGGCCTCCTCCCCGCCCGCGCAGTGACGCTCGATCGCGCCGAGGGCGGCCCGCACCCCGGCCACGTCGGCGTCCGGGTCGAGGGCGAGGAGCCGGGCCTCGTCGAGGTGGGTACGGGCGCCGACGTAGGTCTGGGCCCGGCAGTAGACGACGACGCCCGCGTTGATGCACTCGCCGCGCTCGACGCGGGGCACGACCCGCAGCAGGGCGTACTCGAACACGTCCCGGTCGCCGCCCTGGCCGGCCCGGGTGATGTGGCGCTCGGTCACATGGCCGGCCATGTGGATGTGGGTCTCGCTCACTTGCCCTCCTCGATGCCGGTGATGCGCTCGGCGATGACGGCCGCCCGGGCGAGCAGGGGCCGCGCGTAGGCCCGCCTGAGGTCGTCGGGGGTGTCGAAGCCGGGTTCGTCGGCCAGCCAGGCGTCCGGGATCTCGGCGGTGACCTCGGCGAGCAGGTCCTCGGTGACCCGGGGGGCCAGCGCGGCAGCGGCGGCGGTCACGTCCGGGGCGAACCCGGCAAGGGCGTGGTCGGAGGCGTCGTAGGGGCGGGCCGCGGAGGCCTCGACGGAGGGCCAGTTGTGGTGCCAGATCATCGTGGCGCCGTGGTCGATGAGCCACAGCTCGCCGCGGTGCAGGAGGAGGTTGGGGTTGCGCCAGGAGCGGTCGACGTTGTTGATCAGCGCGTCGAACCAGACGATTCGCCCGGCCTCCTCGGGGCTCACCGCGAAGGCGAGGGGGTCGTAGCCGAGGGCGCCGGAGAGGAAGTCCATGCCCAGGTTGGTTCCGCCGCTGGACCGCAGCAGTTCCTGCACCTGCTGCTCGGGCTCGCCGAGCCCCAGGACGGAGTCCAGCTGGACGGTGACCAGGCGGGGCATCCGGAATCCGAGCCGGCGGGCGAGTTCGCCGCACACGACCTCGGCAACCAGTGTCTTGCGGCCCTGTCCGGCACCGGTGAACTTCATGACGTACGTCCTGAAGTCGTCGGCCTCGACGAGCCCCGGCAGCGAGCCGCCCTCGCGCAAGGGCGTGATGTAGCGGGTCGCGGTGACTTCCTTGAGCATCGACCCAGGTTACTGGGGCAGCAGCGGACCCGCCGACAGCTGCTCGACAGCTGTGGCTTACGGCCGCCTCATGCCCGGAACGCAAGGATCTGGTTGCCGTCTGAACAGGTGGTGCCCCAGGACCGTACCCCTGGACGGATCACGAACAGCTCCGCGGAAGGGAACGCCCACATGACCAGCGCATCGCCCCAGCCCGAAGCGGGACCCGCCCGTCGTACCGTCATGGCGGCGGCCGGAGCGGCCGGGCTCGCCGCCGCGCTGACCGCCTGCGGTTCGGGCGACGACTCGTCCAACTCCGTCACCACCGGGTCCGGTACGGCCGGGTCCACGGGCTCCACAGGGTCCACCGGCTCCTCGGCCGCGGGCGGCTCGGGAGGCGGCGCGGCCCTCGCCAAGACCTCGGACATCCCGGAGGGCGGCGGCAAGATCTTCAAGGACCAGGGCGTGGTGGTCACACAGCCCACCGCGGGCACCTACAAGGCGTTCTCCTCGAAGTGCACCCACCAGGGCTGCGCGGTGGGCAGCGTCGCGAACGGCGTGATCGTCTGCCCGTGTCACAACAGCCACTTCTCCGTCGAGGACGGCAGCGTGAAGCAGGGGCCCGCGACCCAGCCGCTGCCGGCCGAGAAGATCAGCGTCTCCGGCGACCGGATCACCCTGGCCTGAGCCGCGTCACGTCCGCCGGCGCGGCTGTTTGAAGCAGTCGAGCACCTCGTCCGTGGAGCTGATCGTGGCGACCAGGGCGAGAGTGTTGCGGATCATCACGGGCGTGTAGTCGGCGGGCACGCCCGCGATGGCGTCGGCCGGGACGACGGCGGTGTAGCCACGGTTGACGGCGTCGAACACCGCGTTGGGCACCGCCACGTTGGCCGAGACGCCGGTGACGATCAGGGTGCGGCAGCCGAGGTTGCGCAGCAGGGCGTCGACGTCGGTGCCCTGGATCGGCGACAGGCCGTGCAGCCGTCGTACGACGAAGTCCTCCTCGGTGACCTCGATCGGGGGCGCCACCCGCACCGCCGTGGTGCCGGTCAGCTGCTGGACGGGGAGTCGCTCGGCGGCGCGGAAGAGGCGGGCGTTGCGGCTCGCGCCGCGGCCGTCCGGGCGGCGCTCGGCGATGGCGTGGATCACCTGCACCCCGGCCTCGTGTGCGGCGGCGACCAGGCGGGCCACGTTGCGCAGGGCGCCGGAGGAGCGGGCCTCCCGGGCGAGTTCGGGCAGCGCGCTGTCCGGGCCGACCACTCCCTGCTGGCACTCCACGGTCAGCAGGACCGTGCTTGCGGGATCGAGCAGTTCGCCCAGCTGTTCGTACGACGGCATGGCGCCTCCATTCGCCGGGGGGCGGGGCGGTGACAGTAGCCACCTCCGGGCACGAGGGGAAGACGACCCATTCCCTTTTCTGACGTGATGTCAGAGGATCACTCCAGCACGGAAGTTCCTCTGGCACGACGTGGGAGAAGAGGGGGCCGTATGACCGTCACTCAACAGCGCCGGGGCCGGAAGATCATGATGACGCCCGGTGAGCTGGACGAGTTCCTGACCACCCAGCGCACCTGCCGGGTCGCGACCGTCTCGGCGGACGGCACACCGCACGTCAGCGCGCTGTGGTTCGCCTGGGACGGCACCTCGCTGTGGCTGTACTCAGTGGTGCGCAGCAGGCGCTGGACCCAGCTGCGCCGCGATCCGCGGGTGGCGGTCGTGGTCGACTCCGGCGAGGAGTACGACCAGCTGCGCGGTGTCGAGCTGTCCGGGCGGGTGGAGTTCGTCGGCGAGGCGCCGAGGATCGGAGAGCTGTGCGCCGAACTCGACACGGCGGAGACGCTGTTCGCACGCAAGAACTTCGGCCTGGACGAGATGCCCCACGACGGCCGCCACGCCTGGGCACGGCTGACCCCGGAGAAGATCGTGTCCTGGGACTTCCGGAAGCTCGGCGCCTAGGGCGGACCCCGGATCCTCCGGACGAGATCCCGCGCTTCATTGCCGTGGCCTGTACGCGTCCCGGCCATGCGTGGACGGGGCCCCCGACCCGGGTGCGCCCGGCGGGAGGGGTTCGACGCCGGTCACGTGCCGTACCTTCGTCGGCTCGACGAGCGCGATGACACGCCGTTCGCCCGGGATTCCCCACTCGAACCGCTCGGTGCCGACGTACTTGGCCGCCAGCCGGTCCATGTTCCGGTCCGCCTCCGGGCCCTCGACGAACCGGACCACCCGGCCGCGGATCTGTACGCGGTCATACGGGTCGGCCCGGTGCGCGTGGGACAGGCACACGCGCGGATCACGGCGGAGATTGCGTTCCTTGATGCGTCCGACGGCCGTGTTGAAGAGGACCAGGTCGCCGTCGAGGCCGACCCACATCGGGCTGACATGGGGCGCGCCGTCGGCATCGACCGTGGCGACGAACCAGATGTCCGGGGCCTCGATCCGCTCGCGGATCTCCTGGGAAAGGGCAGTCATGGGGCCGTCCTGCCCTGCCGTGACACCCGTCAAGCACGGCGCGGGGAATCAGCCGTGCCGGCAGGGGCGAAGCGGGGGCGGGCCTCAGCCCAGCTGCCGGGCGGATGTCCGCAGCGCCTCGACCGCCGCGCGGATCGAGGGACGGCGGTCGGCGTCCGCGCGCCAGACGACGTAGACATGCCTGCGCACGCGCTGTCTGAGCGGGACCATGACGATGCCCGGCGGCACCGGGTGACGGCCCAGCAGCGGTGCGATGCACACACCCAACCCGGCGGCGACCAGGCCGAGTTGGGTGTGTGTCTCGCCCGCGCGGTGGCCGACGATCGGCTCGATGCCCTTCGAGCGCAGCGTGAACATCAGCCACTCGTGACAGAACTCGCCCTCGCCCCAGGTGATCCACTCGTCCTCCGCGAACTCGGCGAGCTCCACCTCGCCCCGGTCCGCGAGCCGGTGCCCGGCGGGCAGGGCGACGTCGGCCGGATCGTCCAGCAGAGGGGCCTTGACCAGGCCGTCGGGCACGGGCATCGGCTTGTTGTACCAGTCGAGGACGACCGCGAGGTCGAGGTCGCCGCGTACGACACCGGCGATGCCCTGCTCCGGTTCCAGTTCGCTGGAGCGCACGCGCAGCCCCGGGTGCTGGGCGCGCAGGGTGCCGAGCGCGACCGGGAACAGACCGCGGGCGGCGGTCGGGAACGCCGAGAGGCGGAGTTCGCCGACGACCTGGCCCCGGTGCGCCTCCAGGTCGGACTGTGCGAGTTCGACCTGCGAGAGGATGCGGGCCGCATGCTCGGACAGCAGCCGCCCGGCGTCCGTGAGCCGCACGCCCCGCCCGTTCTTGGCCAGTAGCTGCTGGCCGACCTCCCGCTCCAGCTTGCCCAGCTGCTGGGAGACCGCGGACGTGGTGACGTGCAACGCGTCGGCGGCGCCGCTGACCGAGCCGTGCCGGGCGAGGGCGTCCAGGGTGCGCAGGCGCTCCAGGTTCAACATGTAAGCAATCCTACGAGGTACCGCTTGGAAATTCTCGATTGTGCTACGAGGTTGAGTCCAGCATCGTTGAGGTCATGAGCACGGTCACCCCACCCAGCACCCGGTCCACCGCCACTGCCCCTGCCCCCGCCCACCCCCGGGCCCGCCTCGACTGGCGGCTGCGCTTCGGCGTCCTCTCCCTGATCTGGGGATTCAGCTTTCTGCTGATCAAGGTGGGCACGGAGGGCTACGCACCCTTCCAGGTCACGCTGGGCCGGCTGGTCTTCGGTACGGCGGTACTGGCGGCGGCGATGGCCGTGAAGCGGGAGCGGCTGCCGCGGGGGAAGCGTGTCTGGGCTCATATGGCGGTCGCCGCGTTCTTCCTGAACGCCCTGCCGTTCTCCCTCTTCGCCTACTCGGAGCTGACCATCCCGTCCACCCTGGCCGGCATCTGCAACGCCACCTCGCCGCTGTGGGGCATGGCCCTCTCCCTGGTCGCCCTCTCCGAGGACCGGCCGACGCGGGTGCGCTTCGCAGGCCTCGGCCTCGGATTTCTCGGGGTGCTGACGGTGCTCGGCGCCTGGCAGGGCTTCCACGGGCTCGATGCCACGGGTACGGCCATGGCGCTGCTCGCCTCGCTGAGCTATCCGGTCGGCTGGATCTACGTGCGACGGACGCTGACGGGCACGGGGAACTCGCATCTGTCGATGACGGGGGCGCAGTTGCTGCTGGCCACGGCCCAACTGGCCGTCGTGACACCGCTGTTCACCCAGTGCTCCACGCGCGTGTCCTTGGTTCCCTTGCTGGCGATCGCCGCGCTGGGGGCCCTGGGGACCGGGCTGGCGGTGCTCATTCAGTACGGGCTCGTCGCCGAGGTCGGGCCCACCACGGCGCAGATGGTCACCTATTTCATCCCGGTCATCGCCACGGCCGCGGGCGTGGCGATTCTCGGGGAGTCGCTGCGGTGGACCACGCCGGTGGGAGCGGTGATCGTTCTTGCGGGGGCGGCGCTGACCCAGGTCCGGCGGAGCGCCTGACCCTGCCGGCGTCGCACCGCCCCACGAGACGCCTCGCGGAAGCCCTCCCTACACATAGGTCCTGACCGGTACCGGGCCCACCGCCGCCGCTACCGCCTCGGCCAGCGGACCGGTCTCCTCCGCGCTCAGGGCCGACACCGTGATGCGGATCCCCGGGGGAGCGTTCAGCCGGAAGCGGGCGCCGGGGGCGACCGCCCAGCCTGCGTGGAGGAGACGGGCCACCACGCCCGTCTCGTCGGGGACCGGCACCCACACGTTCATGCCGCTGCGTCCGTGCGCCGCCACGCCGCGCTCGGCCAGCGCCTTGATCAGGGCATCCCGGCGGCCGCCGTACGAGGCCGCCACCTCGCGCTTGTCCACCGCGCCGTCACGCCACAGCCGTACGACGGCCCGCTGGAGAAGCCGGCTCACCCAACCGGGACCCAGCCGCTGCCGCCCGCGCACCCGGTCGATCGTGACGGCGTCCCCGGTGAACACGGCCAGCCGCAGGTCCGGGCCCCAGGCCTTGGCCACGGACCGCGCGAAGACCCAGTGACGGGTGACCCCCGCGAGCGGGTGCAGCGGTACGTCGACGATGCCGTGACCGTGGTCGTCCTCGATCAACAGCGTCTCGGGATACTCCCGGAGCACCGACCGCAGCGCACGCGCACGCGCGGCGGTGACCGCGGCGCCGGTCGGGTTCTGCGCCCGGTCCGTGACGATCACGGCACGCGCCCCGGACTCCAGCGCGCGGCGGACGTCGTCGGAGCGCGGTCCCTCCTCGTCGACGCCGACGGGCACCGTGCGCAACCCGAGCGCCGGGACCAGATCCAGCAGGCTGCCCCAGCCCGGGTCCTCCACCGCCACCTGGTCGCCCGGCTTGAGATGCGCCATGAGGACCCGCTCGATGGCGTCCAGGGAGCCGGAAGCCACCATGACGGGGCCGTTCGGCACGCCGTCGGCGTCCAGGGCTGCGCGGGCAAGGCGGGCCAGCTCGGGCTCCACGGGGTCGTGCCCGTACAGCACGGGGTCCCGGTCGCTCTGCGCGGCGGCCGCCGCGAACGCCTCCGCGAGGCGCGGCAGGAGCGCGGGGTCCGGGTTGCCGTTGGACACGTCCCGCACGCCCTCCGGCACCGCCACCCGCATCTGCGCGCGCCCCGTCGTGGCCGGCTTGGGCCGGACCCGGCTGCCCCGGCGCCCGGCGGTCTCGATCACCCCGCGCTCGCGCAGGGTGCGATACGCGGCCGCGACCGTGTTCGGGTTCACTCCCAGCCGGACCGCCAACTCCCGCATGGGAGGCAGCGGTTGGCCCGGTTCCAGCTCCCCGGCCCCGACCGCACGTTCGACACTGGCCGCAATCTCGGCTGCGCCCTGCCCCTGAATCGGATACTCTCCTAGCACAAAAGCAATTATGCACTAGCGCAATGGAGAATGCCATGCAGGGGACCCAGGAGACTGCGCCGCAGTCCGTCGCCTACGCCCAGACCGACCGCACGGTCCCCACACGTTCCGCGCACCGGGCGTCGTACGACAAGGACGTGGTCCACGCGATACTCGACGAGGGCTACGTCTGCCACCTCGGCTTCGTCCGTGACGGTGCCCCGGTGGTGCTGCCGACGCTGTACGGCCGGGTCGGCGAGCGGCTCTACGTCCACGGGTCCACCGGTTCGCGCCCGCTGCGGATGACCGGCGAGGCGGACCCGGGCCTCGCGGTCTGCCTGACGGTCACCCATGTCGACGCACTGGTGCTGGCCCGCTCCGCCTTCCACCACTCCATGAACTACCGCTCCGTGGTGGTGCACGGCATCGCGCACGAGGTCACCGACCCCGGGGAGCGGCGGCTGGCCCTGGACGCGCTGGTGGACCACGTCGTACCGGGCCGGGCCGCCGACTCCCGGCCCGCGAACAAGAAGGAGTTGGCCGCCACCGCGGTCATCCGCCTCGACCTCGACGAGGTCTCGGCCAAGATCCGCACCGGCGGAGCGAACGACGAGCCCGAGGACCTCGCCCTGCCGCACTGGGCCGGGGTCGTCCCGCTCCGCAAGGGCTACGGCACGCCCGTCGCCAACGCCGACCTGGAGCCCGGCATCGAGGTGCCGGACTACCTGGCGGCGCGGTGACGTACGGGGGGCGGGGGTCAGGCCGGGACCGGCTCCCGGCGCCCCCAGGTCTCGCCCGGCGCCAGGCCCGCGACCGCGCCGAGCATCAGCAGGGTGCCGGTCACCGTGGCCGCCGTGAGGGGCTCGCCGAGCAGGACGACGGCGAACACGACCGCGGTAACCGGCTCCAGCAGCATGATCACCGAGACGGTGGCGGACCGTACTACGGCTGGGCTCGCGCAGTACAACGCGTAGGCGAGGGCCGTCGGCGGCTGCTGGTGCTCCTCGTGTACATCGCCTCGGGCGTGCCGGGCGCCGAGCGCGATGAGGACGGGCCCGGCACCGAGGGCGACCACCGTGGCCGCGGCGAGCCCGGCCGCGAAGCAGGCGGTCGGGAGCACGGCGAGCCCGACGCCGGCGGCGAGGGCCTTGCCGGCCCGGCGGCGCAGGGGTTCGGGGGCGGCCGGGTGAAACCGGGAGCGCAGCAGACGGCCGGCCGGCAACGGCACGAGTCCGGCGGCGCAGCCTCAGGCGGCCGGGGGCGGAAGGACGAGTGCGTTCGACGGCATGAGCGGCACCTTGGGGCCTGTCCGGCGGGTCATGCCGGAATCGCGGGGCATGGCACGCCCATCTGCGCTGACGAGGCACCGTTGACCGAAGAAGGCCTGATCCGCCGGAAAGGCCCTAGGCGGCCGTACTCCGCGCGGACAACTCCCTTTCCGTGCCGCCCGCGGCCACCGGCTCGGCGGAGGCCTTGGCGGGCGCCGAGGACTGGGCGATGAACGCGCCGACCAGGACGACCGCGCCGCCCAGCACCTGCGGCGCCGACAGGTGCTCGCCGAGCAGCACCCAGGCCAGGACGGTCGCGATGACCGCCTCCAGGCAGGCGACGACACCCGCGACCTGCGGGGACAGCCGTCGCACGGACAGTACGCCGGTGATGTATGCGACGACCGTGGCCACCAGGACGATCCAGCCGAGCAGGGCGGCGGCCGGGACGGCGGTGCCGTTCATGTCCGCTGAGCCGGCCAGCACCGACCAGTCCATGCTCCAGGGGCGGGCCACGACGGTCAGCACGGCGGCGCCCACGAGCAGGCCGTAGGCGATGACGCCGAGCGGGTCCGGCGCCTGGTCGCCCGCCTCGCTGCCCTGGTCGGACAGGACGAAGTAGCCGACCTGGCAGCAGGCGGCGCCGAGCGCCAGCAGGAGGCCGAGCGCGTCGAAGCTCAACCCCGACCACACCTCCACCACACAGGCGAGGCCACCCGCCGCGAGGACCACGCCGAGCGCGGCGGCGCGCGACACGGGCCGCCGCTGGACGAACCGCACCCAGCCGAGCACGAGTGCGGGGGCCAGGTACTCGACGAGCAGCGCCACGCCGACCGGGATACGGGAGAGCGCGGCGAAGTAGCACGCCTGCACACCGGCGACGGCGAGCAGTCCGAACCCGGCGAGCAGCGCGGGCCTGCGGCGCACCAGGGCGCGGTGCCGCACGGCGAGCGGCAGCATCACCAGGGCGGCGCCCGCCACCCGCAGCCACACCACGTGGAGCGGGTCGAGTCCCGCCTCGATCAGCGGCTTCGCCGCCACTCCGGACCCGCCGAAGGCCAGCGCCGAAGCGAGCGCGAGACCGAGCCCGACGCCCTTGCCGTAGCTGCCCTGACTGCTCTCAGACGTATGCACCGGCACATGATGACAGGCGATGACAGGAGCGTCATCCCCGTTGACACCTGTCTCAGGGGATGGACGCCCGGGCGCCCGGTTTCAGGGGGCGACCGGAGGCATCGGCAGGGCGGGCGGGTTCTCGACCCGGGCGCGCAGCTCGTGGGCGGGGACACCGGCACGCTCGAGGACCTCGACGGCCCGGGACTGCGGGTCCACGACGAGCGCGGCGAGCAGATCGGTGCCGCGGGCGAGGGACTCGCCGCGCTGCCGGGCGCGCCGGCCGGCGTCGCGCATCGCGGCGGCCGCCAGCGGCGACCAGCCCCCGGCTTCCTTGGGTTCACCGCCGTACCGGGCGGGGTCCGCCACGACGGCGATCGCACCCGAGTCCTCCACGCTGCCCTGCCAGCGCAGCCCGTAGCCGATGCTGCGCTGCACGAGGTAGCCGAGCAGCCGGGCGAGCTGCGGGGCTGCGCCGACGACGGCGCGGGTCTCGGGGTCGGACTCGAGGAGCGAGTGGAGCAGATGGGCGGTGTCGATCTGCCGGTCCCCGTCGCGCACGGCCCTCCGCCGGGCACCGGCGACCACCGCCGCGAGCTCGGCACTGAGCCCGGCGTCGTCGTCCGTGCGCGGTCCGTCCTGGTCTTGGCCGGCCCGGCGGGCTGTACGGTGTTGCACATCCTCTACCCCATCAGCCCCAACCGGCCGCGGCATCCGCGGGGGGAACCATTTCCGCGTCCCACACAGAGTGGACATCACCGGCCGGGATCTCATCCTTACGGAGGAGATCAGGCCCTCCCCGCCATCGACGGCAGCAGCACGCGGCGACCACAATTTCTGACGGTTCATCAGTATTGAATGTTCGAGACCCTGCGGCTACGTTCCGCGACACCGTAGCCCGACACGAAGGGGTGGTCGCATGGCCGAAGTCAGCGCGGAGGCACACATCCAGGCACCGGCCGAGAAGGTGTGGACCCAACTCACCGACTGGTCGGCGTACGGCGAGTGGAACGCGACCCACACCAGCTTCCCCAAGGGCGGCCCCGAGACCCTGGCGGTGGGCGGGACGTTCCAGGAGAACATGAAGCTGATGGGCTTCCCGGCGGAGGTCGACTGGACCATCGAGGAGCTGGAACCGGCGCGGGTGTTCGCCATCCGCGGCAAGGGTCCGATGGCGGTGACCGTGGCCACCCGCTACACACTCACTCCCGACGGCGAGGCCACGACGGTCCGCATCGACGGCGAGTTCACCGGCGCCGCGGTGTCCCTGATGGCGGGCAAGCTCAAGGACTCGGCGACCGCCGCCCTGAACGAGTCGCTGCGCAAACTGGGCGGACTGGTGGACTGAGCCCGGGCCCGCGCCCTCGCCCGGATCCGAGGACGGACACGCAATGGCGCCCCGCGGAGCCTCCGCGGGGCGCCTCGGTCGCCGTGGGTCTCAGTCCTCGTCGGCGAGGATGAGGTACAGCTTCTTGCGGGCCTCGTTGACGACCGTCAGCGCCTTGTCGCGCTGCTCCTTGGTGCCGGTGTTCCAGACCTGCCCGAAGGCCTGCATCAGACCGAAGCCGGCCTGCCGGATCTCGGTGACGGCCTCCCAGTCGACGCCGCGCGAGGCCTCCTCCCAGGGGGCGTCCGGGCCCTCGTCGGCGGCGCTGCGACCGCTGTCGGTCAGGGAGAACAGTTTCTTGCCGCCCTCGCTCTCGCTGGTGATCAGGCCCTCGTCCTCCAGCAGCTGGAGGGTGGGGTAGACCGAGCCGGGGCTGGGCTTCCACGCGCCGCCACTGCGCTCGGCGATCTCCTGGATCATCTCGTAGCCGTGCATGGGCCGGTCCTTGAGCAGGGCCAGGATCGAGGCGCGCACGTCACCGCGCCGCGCCCTTCCCCGCGGGCCGCCGCGTCCGCGCGGCCCCCAGGGTCCTGGTCCGAAGCCGGGCCCGCCGGGCCCCCATCCGGGACCACCCGGCCCGAAGGGACCGAAGGCGGCACGGCGCCCTTCGAATCCACCGAACGCGCCCCGGCCGTGCCGGCCCGGGCCGTCCTGACGATGTCCACGCTCGAATCCGTGGGTACGCATCGCGATCACTCCATTCCATCGTTGATCAGTCACGTATCAATCGCGTTCCTTACGCGATGCCTCAACGATATATCGGTACCGATTCTATGACAAGCCCCTCCCGGGGATGAGGCATGCGTGCTGGTCAGCTGTCCGTTGCGGCCGGCCGCAACGGACAGCCGGTGCCGACACGGGAGGTGAGATCGGCGCGCAGGGCCGCCAGTTCGGCCATGCGTTCGTCGATGATTCGAATCTTGTCCGCGAGCAGCTGGGACAGCTCCTCGGCGCTGTCGGGGGCATCGCGCAGGTCCGCACCGTGCCGGGCGATCTCCGCGAGCGTGAAGCCGAGGGTCTGTGCGGTGCGGACGTAGTGCAGCCAGGTCAGTGTCTCGGGCGGGAAGTCGCGGTAGCCGTTGGACAGGCGGCGGCCCTCGATCAGCCCGATGCGCTCGTAGAAACGAACGGTGTCCTTGGACAGCCCCGCTCGCGCGGCCAGTTCTCCGATGCGCACGACTCCCCCATCGCTCCCCGGACTTGACCTTGGAGCGTACTCCGCTGTTTAGCGTGAGCCGCGACTCAGCCGAGCCCACCCGAGGAGCCCTCCGTGAGCCTTTCCACCCCCTCCCGCCCGGCCTATCTCCGCCTCGTCCGGTCGAGCGGCTGGTACGACCTGCTGGTCACCGCCGGCTTCGCGACGCCGTGGACGTACGCGCTGGTGCACGACCTGCTGTCGGTGGCCGGGGACGCTGCCGGGCTGGGCACCTTCCCCGCGCCGGACCCGATGCAGACCCTGTACGCCAACCTGATGGGCTCGGTCGTGGTCGTCTGGTCCGTCCTGCGCGTGGTGCGGCCGCTGCCGCTGCACGGCCTCCTCGACGGAGTCGCGCGCACGCTCTTCGCCCTGGGGCAGGCGTACGCGCTGGCACACGGCGGTCCACGCATCCTGTGGCCGTTCCTCGTCGTGGAGGTGGCGTTCGGCGTGGCCCAGCTCGTCCCCTGGGTCGCAGCCGGCCGCGCCGCCGCCGCGAAATCGGTCCAGGGTTCGTGAATTGGCCTTGGCCACCGGCTTTCCCACGGCTCTAGCGTCGGCGCCATGCGCATCCGAATCGTCGACGCCTTCACCGACCGCCCCTTCGCCGGCAACCCGGCCGGAGTCCTGCTCCTGGACGACGCCTTCCCGAATGACGACCGGCTGCAGAACGTGGCCCTCGAGGTGAACCACGCCGAGACGGCCTTCGCCCACCCGCTGCCCGAGAGCGGCGAGGCGGACTGGGCGCTGCGCTGGTTCACGCCCGTCGCCGAGGTCGCGATGTGCGGGCATGCCACCCTTGCCACCGCCCACGTCCTGCACAGCACCGGCGCCCACGAGGGAACGGTCCGGTTCGCCACCCGCAGCGGGGTGCTCACCGCCACGCCCGGTGCGGACGGCTCGATCACCCTGGACTTCCCGACCGCGCCGCTCACCCCGGCCGCGATCCCTGCCGGGGTCGGCGAGGCGCTGGGCGCCGAGCCGGTGGCCGCCCACGACACCGGCCCCTCCGTCGGAGACCTGCTGGTGGAGCTGGCCGACGAGCAGACGGTCCGCGGACTCACCCCCGACCACAAGGCCCTCGGGGTCCACTCCGCGCGCGGCATCATCGCCACCGCCCGCGCCGAGGACCCGTCCCGCGGCTACGACTTCGTCTCCCGCTGCTTCTTCCCGAACGTCGGCATCGACGAGGACCCGGTCACCGGCAGCGCCCACACCGCGCTCGCCCCGTACTGGTCCGCGCGACTGGGCCGGGACGACCTCACCGGTCTGCAGGCCTCCCGCCGCAGCGGGCTGGTCCGCACCGGACTGCGCGGCGACCGCACGCTGCTCACCGGCCGCGCCGTCACGGTGATCGAGGGCGAACTGCTCGCCTGAGCGGGCGGGCCGGTCCTCAGGCCGTCGGCAGCCAGCCCACCTTGCCGGCGAGCACGGCGTAGCCGACGAACGCGCCGATGTCGAGCAGGGAGTGCGCGACGACCAGGGGGCCGACCCGGCCCCAGCGTCGGTACAGCCAGACGAAGACCACGCCCATGACCATGTTGCCGATGAAGCCGCCGACGCCCTGGTAGAGGTGGTACGAGCCGCGCAGGACCGCACTGGCCACCAGCGCGGTCCCCGGGGTCCAGCCCAACTGTCCCAGTCTGCGCAGCAGATAGCCGACGACGATGACCTCTTCGAGGACCGCGTTCTGGACCGCGGAAAGGATCAGCACCGGGTACTTCCACCACACGTCGGGCAACGCCTCGGGCACCACGGTGAGGTTGAAGCCGAGGCCGCGGGCGGCCAGGTAGAAGGCGATTCCGGTACTGCCGATCACGGCCGCGACCCCCGCGCCCCGGCCGAGGTCCGGCCAGGGGCGGGTGCGGTCGAAGCCCAGCGTCCGCAGGCTCCCGCCCTCGCGCAGCAGCAGGTGGGCGACCAGGGCCACGGGGACCAGGGCGCTGGCGATGCCGAAGAGCTGCCAGGCGAGGTCGAGCCAGGGGCGACCGGGCGCGGCCGAGGCGTTGAGGGTGGCCGCCTGATCCTTGAGCCCGCCCGGTTTGGTGACCGACCCGACGAAGCTGATCAGCGCGGACACTCCGCTCGCGCCGAGCGAGAGCCCCAGAACGAGCAGCGTCTCGTCCCGGAAGATCCGCCGCGAGAACCGCTCCCGCGGACAAGCATCGGCCACCGGGTCAGCCACCACGTGCACTCCTGCCGTCGAATCCGGTCATGCGAGGTCACAGCATGCCTGATCGGCCTCCGGAGTGCTTGCCCGGGCGGGGCTCGCCGCATGGACCGGCGGTCCTCAGCCCAGCGGCACCGGCTCGGGCAGCCCCACCGGCCAGGTGTGGACGGGTTCCCCCACCTGCATCAGCTCGGCGTAGCGGCGTGTCGTCGCGGCGAGGGCCGCCTCCCGGCTGAGGCCCTGTTCCAGGGCCCGGTGGAAGGTGGCCGCCTGCCAGGACGCCCCGTTGACCCGGCGTCGGCACCGCTCCTCGATGACGCCCAGGTAGAGATCCCGGTCGGCGGCCTCCACGCCCCACGCGTCGAGGCCCGCCGAGGCCAGCGGCAGCAGCTCGTCACGGACCAGGGTGACCGCGTCGACCTCGCCGGTGCCGCCGTAGCGTCCGCGCCGCGGCCAGACGAAGCGCGCGTCGATGCCGTCCCGGCACGCCGCGTCGAAGTTGGCCTCGGCCGCGGCGAACGGCAGCCGGGTCCACACCGGGCGCGACTCCTCGGCGAGCGCGCGCACCAGGCCGTAGTAGAAGGCCGCGTTGGCGATCACGTCGGTGATGGTGGGCCCGGCCGGCAGCACCCGGTTCTCCACCCTGAGGTGCGGGACGCCGTCCGCTACGTCGTACACGGGCCGGTTCCAGCGGTACACCGTGCCGTTGTGCAGGACGAGTTCGGCCAGCCTGGGTATGCCGCCGGCGTCGAGCACCTCCAGCGGCTCCTCCTCGTCGCAGATCGGCAGCAGGGCCGGGAAGAAGCGCAGGTTCTCCTCGAACAGGTCGTAGGCGGAGGAGATCCAGCGCTCGCCGAACCAGGTGCGCGGCCGCACCCCCTGGGCCTGGAGTTCGGGCGGGCGCGTGTCGGTGGCCTGCAGGAACAGCGGCGGCCGGGACTCACGCCACAGCTCGCGCCCGAACAGGAAGGGCGAGTTGGCGCCGACGGCGATCTGCGCGGCGCACGCCGCCTGCGCCGCGTTCCACACGTCGGCGAAGCGGGCCGGGGTGACCTGGAGGTGCAGCTGTACCGAGGTGCACGCGGCCTCGGGGACGATGGACTTGGAGGTGCAGGTCAGATGCTCCACGCCCGCGATGTCGAGCAGGAAGTCCTCGCCCCGGGCGGCGACGATCTGGTCGTTGAGCAGGGTGTAGCGGTCCACCGCGGAGAGGTTGGCCGAGACCAGGTCGTCACGGCCGAGCGTGGGCAGAATGCCTATCATCACGATTCCGGCGTCCACCTCGCCGGCCTTCCGGTCGGCGTAGGCCAGGGAGGTGCGCAGTTCCTCGGCGAGCCGGTCGAATACCCGGCCACCCAACCGGTGTGGGGCTATGTTCACTTCCAGATTGAACATGGCGAGTTCTGTTTGGAAATCGCGGCTCGCGATGCGCTCGAGTACCTGCCCGTTCAACATTTTCGGCGAGCCGTCGGGGCCGGCGAGATTCAATTCGATCTCCACCCCCATGAGGTTCTTCGGGCGATCGAACCGCTTCTCGACCAGCAGCCGCTCCAGTCCCGCCAGACACTTTCGGAGCTTTTCGCGGTAGCGCTGGCGATCGGACAGATCGAACCGCCCCGCCACGACCTTCTCCCCCATCGAAGTGTCCCTCCTCGGATGGGCGCGCCGCAGATCCGGCCGCCGGGGTCCCGGGTCAGGTGGGATGATGCCCAGCCGAAGCGATCGATAACGTCTCCTGCGGGCCCGGCACCCGCTACTCTGTCGGAATGTTCCCTGCGGCACATTCACGAGGCATGCCGCACCACGCACCTTCGGGTGCCCAGATCGTCTCGTGAAAAACGCCGACGACATTCGGCCGACCGCAGTGATGGTGTATTCCGAGGTCAGCAGCGCGGCCCAGGCGGGAACCCGGGATGATGAGCGCGAATCATCGGCCGAATGACACCTTGCCCGGCCCACCGGAATGCGATAGACGAAACTTCGTCTGAACACGTGTCGTATAAACTTCGCGATGAAGGCCTAAGGTTGGGGCCCGCGGTCCCGGTTCCCGTCGTGTTTCTGCCGTCAAGGTGATGGACGGCAGGCCTCAGCCGTACCCTCGTTCACCGATCCGGGCCCCATCTCTCAGGCCACCCGTGAGCAGACAGCGCCGTCCGCCCCACCCTCCTCGCGCCGCCGCGCCTGTCGAACGAGAGGCGACCCACCATGCCGCTGCACGTGCCCCCTGCCCCCGCGCCCGCCCTGCGCTCCGTCCTCACGGCCCTCGGTTCCCCCACCGCGGTCCGCGAGGCCAAAACCCCCTCCCTGCGCGCCGCACAGGGACCCGCGACACCCGAACTGCCGCTGCCCGTACATGTGTTGGACCGAATCACCGCGCAGGGCCTGTCCGCGACCCGGCTGGCCGGATGGCGCTTCCTGATCCGCTGCGGCGACCGCGCGGTGGCCGCGGCCGACACCATGCTGACCCCGGACGGCTGGGCCTTCTCGCACTTCTTCGAGGGCCCCTACGTCGTCTCCACCGAGCGGGCCGTGCAGCAGGCCGAGGCGCTGCAGCAGCCGTACCAGCCGCGCCTGTTGTCGGTACCCGGCCTGTACATGCTCACCCTGTGGCTGCACGGCGAGGTCGCCGCCGACGCCGCCGAGGGCCATCCGGCCGCCACCGACCTGCTGATACCACTGGCCCCGGCACCCCCCGGCATCTCCGCCCACCGGGCCCACCGGGTCTCCGAGTTGCTTCCGGTGCTGACCCACCGGGCGACCCCGGTCCCGCTGCTCGGCTCGCACGCCTGACGGCTCCCGCGTACCCCGCTACCCGGAAGGGAAGCGGGGTACGCCTGTTTGTTCCGGGATACGGATACTTTTCCGCGGCGGCGGAGGCCAGAGGGAATAGAATGCGCTCGTACGAGCAATTACCCGCTCCTACGAGCCGAGAAGGAATCTCTTCCGTCCGGACTAGCCCTATCCGGCCCCCCAGAACCACCCAAAGGGACAGTGCAGTTGAAATGAACCGTCCGCGCGGGTGACGCGTCATGAACCTGTGAGAAGCGGTGCCGCGAAATCCCTGCGGAATGACGCCCAGAGGGCAACACTGGGTTCCGACCGACAATCACCACGGGGGACGGACATGACCACGACAGAGCGAGAGATCCCACCCATGTGCCAGCACCAGCCGCCGTGTCCCACCGCAGAGTCCGCCGACCGGGAGTCCGCCCGTCACGTGGCGCACCACCCGGAGCAGGGGTGGAGCCTGCTGTGCAACGGCGTCCTGCTCTTCGAGGACACAGGTGAGCTGCTGCCCGACGGCCGCGTCATCGCCCCGCACCGCCCGCTCGGTGCGGACCGGGTGATGACCGCCGCCTAGCAGCACCCCGGGCGGTCCGCTGTACCGCCCGGTGACCCCAAGGGGCCGGCCGCACACGCATGGTGCGCACCGGCCCCGGCGTGTCTCCGTGGGTGGCTACTGCCCGTAGCCGGGTGCTGTCGCAGCGCCTCCCGCAGTGCGGAGCAGGCCGGCTTCGGGTTCAACTGCTCGTCCCACGGCAGGGGCGCCCCCGCGCCCGGGAACAAGGCCGGGATCCAGGGCGTCGCTCTTCGGGCCGACGGCCTCGATGTTGTAGTCGTTGAGGTGGAGCCGGGCGTGCGGGTCGGCCTGGTGGGCCCAGCGCAGCGCGTCGGCGTTGCGGCGTTGCAGCCGGGGCGCGCTGCCGAGGATCTTCGTGTAGGCGCAGTCGGTGAGTTCGGGGTTGTCGGTGGCGCTGCCGAAGTACCGGCCGTGCCGCTGCGCGAGGTCGGCGAGGGTGGGCTGCCGCTCGTGGGCCTGGGCGGCGGGGGCCGGTGGCGAGGCCGGCGGCCACCAGGACACCGACGAGTCCGCGGCGCCTCATGGGCATGGTGCGACTCCTGTTTCTCGAAGGGTGTGCTCAGCCCTTGGTCGCGCCGGCGGTGAGGCCCCCGACGAGCTGGCGCTCGGCGACCGAGTAGAAGGCGAGGGCAGGCACCATGGCGAGCACGAGATAGGCGAAGACGCGGGCGTACTCCGTCGAGTACTGGCCCTGGAACTGCTGGACGCCGATGGGCAGGGTCCACCACTTCGAGTCGGTGAACACCAGCAGCGGCAGGAAGAAGTTGTTCCAGCTGGTGACCACGGCGAGGACGGATACGGTGCCGAGCGCGGGCCGCGCCATGGGCAGCAGCACCCGCCAGAAGAACCCGAAGGAGCTGCAGCCGTCGAGGGTGGCCGCCTCCTCCAGCTCGCCGGGGATGTCCCTGAAGAAGCCGCGCAGGATGATGATCGTCATAGGCAGCCCGAAGGCGGCCTGCGGAAGGATCACGCCCAGCGGGTTGTCCAGCAGGTCCAGGTGGCGCAGCAGCAGGAACAGCGGCAGGGCGGCCACGGCGAAGGGGAACATCAGCCCCATCGTGAAGACGGTGAACAGCACCTCCCGCCCGCGGAAGGCGAACCGGGCGAAGGAGAAGGCCGCGAGCGCGGACACGGCGACCACGAGCACGGTCGTGCCCACCGCGATCAGCGTGCTGTTGCCGACCAGCCGCCAGAAGTCGCCCGAGCCGAGGATGCCGGTGTAGTTGCCGGTCAGCCAGTGCTCGGGCAGTCCGAACGGGTTGCTGGAGAGTTCGTCGGTGGACTTGAAGCCCGAGAGGACGGCGTACACCAGGGGTACGGCCATCACCGCGCCGACGGCCACGAGGATCATGTGCAGGGGCAGGGTCCTTGCGGTCTTCCGGTTCACTTGCCGTCTCCCCTCATCGTCGTGGTGGCGCCTTCGAGGTCGCGGCGCAGCACGAACCGCTGGTAGGCGAGGGCGAAGACCAGGCAGATGCCGAACATGACCACGCTGATCGCGCCGGCGTAGCCGACCTGGTAGCGCTTGAAGCCGTACTGGAACATGGTCACGGCCATCGTCTCGGAGTGGTGGTCGGGGCCGCCCTGGGTGACCACCCACACCAGGTCGAACAGCTGGATGGACCCGATGACGGACAGGAAGACGCTGATGCGCAGGGTGGGCGCGAGCAGCGGCAGGGTGACGTTGCGGAAGCGCTGCCAGGGGCCGGCGCCGTCGATCAGCGCCGCCTCCGTCAACTCGGCCGGGACGGCCTGGAGTCCGGCCAGGTAGAGCATCATGTGGAAGCCGAAGTACTTCCACGTCATGACGAGGAAGAGGGTCGCCATGACGGAGGAGGGGTCGGCGAACCACTCCCCACCCAGACCGTCCAGGCCGATGCCGCCGAGGACGTGGTCGGCGAGTCCGTCGTCCGGGGCGAAGACCATGCTGAACAGCACGCCGGTGATGGCCTCGGACAGGACGTACGGCGCGAAGAACAGCATCCGGTACACGGCCCGCCCGCGCAGCCGCTGGTTGAGCGCCACGGCCATGGCGAGCGCGAAGGGCAGTTGCAGGGCGAGCGACAGGACGACCAGGACCAGGCAGCGCCACAGGTCGCCCAGGAAGACCGGGTCCTGGAAGAGCCGGGTGAAGTTGTCCGTGCCCGTGTAGTCGGAGGGCATGCCGAAGCCGCCCCAGCGGAAGAAAGCGGCGTACAGCGCGAACAGCATCGGGAGCAGCACCAGCGCGATGAACAGCACCAGTGCGGGCACCTGGAAGCCGATCGCGGTGAGCCAGTTCAGGGTGCGCCGCCGCGCCCGCCCCCGGGCCGCAGATGCGGCCGGGGACGGCAGGGCGACATCGGGACCCGACCGCTTGTCCGGGAGAAAGGGGGAGGTCATCGCCGCCTACTGCTCTTCCTTCGCGGTCCTGGTGATCGACTGCGCGACCTGCTCAGGGGACTTGGAGCCGGCGATGAGCGCGGCGACGCTGTCGTTGACCTCCTGGCCGACGGCGGGCGCGTACGCCTGGTCGAGGTAGAGCTGGAAGCCGGTGGCGCCCGTCAACTGGGCCTGCACGGCCTTGGTGTTGGGGTCGGTGAGGGCGCTCGCGGCGGCCGGTACCACGGGGAGGACACCGGTCTTCTTGACGAGTTCGACGTCGGTGGCCTCGGAGGCGAAGAACTCCAGGAAGTCCACGGCCGCCTGCGGGGCCCCTCTGCGCAGGGCGTGCCCGCCGCCACCGCCGAACACCTCGGTGATGGTGCCCTTGCCGCCCTCGACCGCGGGGAACGGGAAGAAGCCGAGGTTCGCGCCGAGTCCCTTGCCCGCGTCGGCCTCCACGACCGGGGCCCACTGGCCCATGAGTTCCATGGCCGCCTTGCCGTTGCCGACGGTCGCGGCCTGTCCGGTGGGCGTGGAGTACGCGGCGCCGAGGAAGCCCTTCTGGAACGGCTGGAGCGCGACGAGGTCCTTGAGGTGCTGTCCGGCCTCGACGAATCCGGACCCGGTGAAGTCCTGGGCGTCGTAGGCCTTCTGCAGGGCGTCGACGCCTGCGGTGCGCATCGCGAGGTAGGCCCAGTAGTACATCCCGGGCCACTTCTCCTTACCGGCGAGGGCCAGAGGGGTGATGCCCTTGGCCTTCAGCCTGCGTACGGCGTCCAGGAAGCCGCTCCAGGTGGTCGGGGGCGTGCTGATCCCAGCCTGCTTGAAGAGAGCCTCGTTGTACCAGAAGCCGATCATGCCCATGTCGAACGGGATGCCGTACACCTTGGCGTCGAGGAGGTACGGCTGCTTGGCCACCTCCTGGAGCCCGCCCGCCCACGGCTTGGTGCGGTCGGTGAGGTCCTCGACCAGACCCGCGTCGACCTGCTGTCTGAGCACACCGCCGCCCCAGGTGTGGAAGATGTCCGGCAGCTTCCCGGATGCGGTCAGGGCGGTCATCTTCGACTTGTAGGCGTCGTTCTCCAGCTGGACGATCTTCACCTTCACCCTGGGGTTCTGGGCCTCGAACTTCTTGGCAAGGCTGGCCCAGACGGTCCTGGTCGGCTCCGTGGTCGAGATGTTCCACCACTCGATCGTGGTCGTCCCCGAGGACGACCCTCCGTCCGAGTCGCCGCCGCAGCCGGTGAGTGCGGTCGCACCGAGACCGGCGGCGACGGAGGCCGCCAGGAAGCCGCGGCGGGACAGTGCAGGGTCGCCCATCATGCGCTCCTTCGAAACTTTCGGAGTTGCTTCGGAGAGGGTCCCGACAAGAAAAAGCGGGCCCACCGCATGCCGACGGATCGTTGACCGCATTCCGGCGGGCCGAAACATTCGACTCAAGCTCCGAACGTTCCGAACGGCGACTCTAGGAAGGCGTGTGGGGAGCGTCAAGGTGTCGTGCACGAGCCGATGGGCTCGTAGTCGAACCAGTCGAAGGCCGCGCGTCCCTGGGTGACGTACATGCCGAGGACACGGCCGGTGAACCCGCCGGCCACCTCGGTGGAGACATAGCGGCCGTCCAGTTCGGCCAGCCGGACGGACCCTTCGGAAGTTTCGACCGAGAAGGCGACGGTGTCGGGTCCGGTCAGCGGTGCCGGCTGCCCGGTCGCGCGGATGTCGACGGCCAGGGTGACCGGGCCCGCGGGCACCGGGTGTTCGGCGATCCGCTGCCGCACCGGGCCGATCCGCAGGACCACGGCCGCCACTCCCCCGGCCACTTCGAGGTCGTAGTGATGGGCCTCGTCCAGGCGCACGGACAGCCCGGCCCTCGACGACGGTCCGGGTTCCATCAGCACGGCGGCCCGGCAGTCGTGGTGCTGCTGGCGGCGGCCGACGAGCGTGTGCCCGGGCCGGTCGAGGCTGTCACCGGTGGCCGTCAGCGTCAGCCGGCCCGGCTGCTCGTCCAGGGACCAGCAGCCGTCGGGCCGGCGGTGCGGGGACACCCAGTGCGGAGCGAGAGCCCGGTCGGTGAAGTCGTCCCGGACGGGCGTGGGCCGGCGGGGCGCCCAGGCCGCCGGCGCCGGGTGCCGCTCCCGCACCGGCCCCACCCGGGGCCAGCCGTCCGCCCACTCCACCGGTACCAGGAAGGTCTCCCGGCCGAGGACATGGAACTCCGGGAAGTAGCCGCGCGGCCGGGTGCCCAGCAGCACCATCCACCAGCCGCCGTCGGCCGCCTGGACGAGATCGGCGTGGCCGGTGGACTGGACGGGCAGGCCGGTGCCGCGGTGGGACAGCAGCGGGTTGCCGGGCGCCGGTTCCCAGGGGCCGCGGGGTGAGCGGGCGCGGGCGGCCGCGACGCCGTGGCCGAGCGCGGTGCCGCCCTCGGCGAGCAACAGGTACCACCAGTCGCCGATCCGGTACAGGTGCGGCGCCTCGGGGTCTTTGTACCCGGTGCCGGACCACATCGGCAGCGGTCCTTCGAGCACCTTCCCGGTCCGCGGATCGATGCGGGCCACCGTGACCCCGGCCATGGCGCACCAGCACCGGCCCTCCTCGTCCCAGGCGAGGTCGGGGTCGATGCCGGGCAGGTCGATCCACACCGGGTCCGACCACGGACCCTCGGGACGTTCGGCGGTGACGAGGAAGGTGCCTCCGGCACCCACGGCGGTGGTGACGACGTGGAAGAGCCCCTCGTGGTGCCTGATGGTCGGCGCGTAGACACCGCCGGAGGCCGGTACGTCGTCGGGCAGCGCCAACTGCCCGGGCCGGTCGAGGACGTTGCCGATCTGACGCCAGTGCACCAGGTCCCGGCTGTGGAACAGCGGGAGGCCGGGGAAGTACGCGAAGCTGGAGCAGACCAGGTAGTAGTCGTCCCCCACGCGGCACACGCTCGGGTCGGGGTGGAAGCCGGGGATGACGGGGTTGTCGTACGTCAGCATGTACGCCTCACAAGGTGTCGAAAGTTTCGAACCTGGCGGCGAATTTTACTGACAGCCTACGGTGGGGCTCAGGAGAACGGAGCGGCAACAAGGCCCGGGCGGGCCGGTCGGCGAGGGAGGGAAGACCGGTCCGCCCGGGAGTCCGGTGCGCGGCGTAGCGATGCCGGACGGGGTGGTGTCAGACGCCCACGTCCCGGCTGCTCAGGTCGGCCAGCGACTCGCGGCGGACCAGCAGGCGGGCTCGGCCCGCGTGCACGGCGACGACGGGTGGGCGGCCGACCAGGTTGTAGGCGGAGGCCATGGCGAGCTGGTACGCGCCGGCCACGGGGACCGCGAGCAGGTCGCCGGGGTGTACGTCGGCGGGGAGTTCGGCCTCGGCGAGGACGTCACCGGCCTCGCAGTGCCGGCCCACGACGGTCACCGGGGCCAGGGGCGCGGTGACCGGCCGACCGATCAGGCGGGGCGCGTAGCGGACGCCGTACAGGGCGGGCCGCGGGTTGTCGCTCATGCCGCCGTCGACCGCCACGAAGGTGTGGTCGCCGGTGCGTTTGACGGCGAGGACGTGGTAGACGGCGATGCCGGCCGGGCCGGCGATCGCACGGCCGGGCTCGATGATCAGGCGAGGTACCGGCAGGCCGGACGCCGCGCAGGCCGCGATGAGTTCGGCGCGGACCCTGCGGGCCAGGACGGCCGGGTCGAGGGCCGGTTCGCCGGGACGGTACGCGATGCCGTGGCCGCCGCCGAGGTCGAGTTCGGGCAGGACGAGGCCGTGCTGGTCGCGCAGCCGGGCGAGCAGGCCGACCATGCGGCGCACGGCGGTGACGTACGGCTTCACGCTGGTGATCTGTGAGCCCAAGTGGCAGTGCAGGCCCATGAGGTGCAGCTGCGGCTGGTCGAGTATGCGGGCGATGGCGTGCTGGGCGTGACCGTCGGAGAGGGAGAGGCCGAACTGCTGGTCCTCGGTGCCCGTGCGGATCTTCTCGTGCCCGCCCGCGGCGACTCCGGGCACCACCCGGACCAGCACCTGCTGCCGGCCGTCGGGCCCGAGGGCGGCGGCCAGCCGGGCGATCTCCACAGGGCTGTCGATCACGATCCGGCCCACGCCGAGACGCAGCGCCGTCTCCAGGTCGCGCGGCGACTTGGCGTTGCCGTGCAGCACGATCCGCTCGGGCGGGAACCCGGCGGTGACCGCAAGCTCCAGCTCACCGGCCGAGCAGACGTCGAGGCCCAGCCCCTCCTCGTCCGTCCAGCGGACCATGGCCCGGCACAGGAACGCCTTGGCCGCGTACAGGACTTCGGCGTCGGGGAAGGCCTGCCGGTAGGTACGGCAGCGCTCGCGCACCTCGCCCTCGTCGAGGACGTAGACGGGAGTGCCGAACCGGTCCGCGACCTCGGCGAGCGGGACACCGCCGACGGCCAGGTCGCCGGGGTGGGGCTCGGTGGCGGAGGCGGGCCAGACGGAGAGGCCGGCGGGGGCGGCGGGTGCCGTGGTGACGGCGGCTTCGTGCAGGGTGGTCATCGGGTGCTCCCCTCCGTGACCCGGACGGCCGGAGACGGCACGGTCGGCGCCGCGGGTGCGGGGGCCGGGGCCGGGGCCGGGGCCGAGAGCGTCGGGTCGACGGTGACGGTGGTGGCGCCGAGCGGGGCGCTCAGCGCGCGCAGCGCGGGCTCGGCGAGCCGGATCCACGGCTGGTCGGGGCCGAGCGTGCCCGCCAGCCGGCGGACGGAGGTGAAGGCGACGGCCGTGCGGTCGCCGAGCGGGGTGCGGAACAGGCGGGCCACGCACCCGGCGGGTCCCGGCCGGACGGGGACGAACAGGGGTCCGGCCGGGGTGCGTTCGGAAGGCTCCGGGTCGTCACCGCAGACGAGTTCGGTCATGGGTTGCCTCCTGGGTACAGCTCGGTGGTCTTGAGTGCCCCGGACGCGGGGAGGCGGACCGGGGCTGTCTCGACGCTATGCCCGACCGGGCCGGTGCTCCGACGTCTCATGACGCGTTGCTGACGCGGAACGGGACGACGCTGACGGGATGCTGACGGGGGCGGACGCCTCGGCGGCCGGGGCCGTCAGGGACCTGCCAGGAAAGGGGTTCGCCGGCTGGTCGAATCGCCTGCACGGGAGTGGGATGGGAGGGAGGCCCTGCGCACGGGCCCACCCGCGGGGGTCGCCCGCGGGCATGCGCGAGAAAACGGTGGAGTCATGTCCGGTTACGACGCCTCGGTGGCCGCCCGTGTGGTGGTCGGCGTGAGCGGTTCTCTGGGCAGCGTCACGGCCCTGCGCCGGGCCACGGCGCTTGCCCGGCGCCTGGGAGCGGAGCTGTGGCCGGTGCTGGCCTGGGAGCCGCCCGGCGGCGATCCCGCCGCACGCCGCTCCCCCGCTGCCGGTCTGCTGGTCGAGGAGTGGCAGCGGCTGGCCAAGCAGCGGCTGGCCTCCGTGCTCGACGAGATCTTCGGCGAGGACGGGCCGGGGGTGCCGATGCACGCCGTCATCGTCCGCGGCACACCGGGCAGGGTGCTGGTGGCGACCGCCGACCGTGAGGACGACGTCCTGGTCGTCGGGGCCGGCCGGCGCGGCCTGCAGCGCGCCTTCTCCGGTCGGGTCTCCCGGCACTGCCTCACGCACGCGGGCTGCCCGGTCCTCGCGGTGCCGCCGTCGCCGCTGGAGTCCGACCTGGTGGCGGTCCACCGCCGCAACGCATGGCATCTGCGCATGGACACCAGGGGCCTGTGAGGGATGGCCGACGGGGGCCCGGCGCTGCGGGCGCGTCAACAGACCCCGTCGTGCCGTCAGGTTCCCGTCAACGAACGGCACAGCCAGGTCCCACCCGGCCCGCTCGTCTCTACCGTCGAACCCATGGAGCATCGCGACGACGCCCGCCCCGAGGTGACGGCACCGCACCCGCACGGCACCGGTCCGGTCGCGTACGACCGCCAGTACGCCCCGGACCTCCTCAGCTCGGTCCGCTGCGCGGCCGTACTGCTCGGCCTGCTCCTGCTCGTCGACCTGGTGGCCGGCACGCTCAGCTGGTGGCGCTCGGCCCTGTGGGTCTCGCTGGCCCTGCTCCTCTTCCTGGTGCTGGTGCCCGCCCGCGTCTCGGCCGGCGAGGGCTGGCTGGCCTCCCGTCGCCTGCTGCGCACCCGCCGGGTCCGCACCGACCTGCTGGTCGCGGTGCGCCCGCTGGGCGGCGTCGCCCAGCGGCTGGTCCTGCGCGACGCGTTCGGCAGCCGGGTCGAGATCGACCCCGACGTCCTGCTCCACAACCCCGACCTCTGGTACCACCTCGCCGAGGCAGCCCGCACCGCCCAGAGGTCCGGCACCCTCCTCTGCGGCACCACGGCCCTGCGGCACCTGGCAGAACGCATCGACCGCGAAACGGCCCGGACGGTGTTCAGGACGTCGGGCCTGGACTAGGGCCTGTCCGGCGGATCATGCCGGAATCGCTGGGGGCTGGCACACCCTCCCCCGGAGGGGGTACGGCCAGCCGCGTTGTCGTCACTCGCCGACTCCCCCACGCTCGGCTGCGCTCGCACGGAGGGACCCCCATCGCGTCGCCGCCCTCCCCGCCTTGCAGCTGCACGCACCAGACCCCGCTCACCTGCGCTGATGAGTCACCGCTCGCTGAAGCCGGCCTGATCCGCCGGACAGGCCCTAGGCGTATCGACCCCGGGCGGCCGTGACGGGCGGCTGTCCGCCCCCTCCCCGTCGAGCGGGCCCAGGCCGACCCCGTACCTGCACCCGCACCCGCACCCGCACCCGCACCCCACGCCGGAGGCCCCCTGGTTGCGGCTGCGATTCCCGTTCGGGCGGAGCAGCATGGAGGGAGTGTGTCGTGCGCGATGACGCTCGGTGTCCGGACTTCCGTATGACGCTCGGTGTTCAGTATTCCGTCGTACGGCTGCCCTCCCCCATACAGCCCAACACGCCCCATCGGCCTCCGGGCCTCCCACTCTTGATGCGTCACCTTGCCCCGTCGGGTCTTTCTTAACGCAAGATTGACGCCCCGGCGCCCCGGATGCGCGGGCCCAGGCGTCACTCTCTGCTTACGCTGGTGCCGCCGTCCGCGTGATGGCCTGAATCAGCTGAGCCGCACACCAGGAGCACGCCGATGGCCACGACCGAGCACCCTCCTCCCAGTCGCCTGCGCACCTGGATGCTGGAGGGGCTGTCCGACATGAGCAAGAGCGGTCATGCCGGACCCGCGGCCGAGCCGGAGCCCGCGCACAAAGGCCAGCGCTGGTGGCGCGTGATGTGCCTGACCGGCGTCGACTACTTCTCCACCCTCGGCTACCAGCCGGGCATCGCGGCCCTGGCGGCCGGTCTGCTGTCGCCCGTCGCGACCATCGTGCTCGTCATAGTCACCCTGGCCGGCGCCCTGCCGGTCTACCGCCGGGTGGCCGAGGAGAGCCCCCACGGCGAGGGCTCCATCGCGATGCTGGAGCGGCTGCTCTCCTTCTGGCAGGGCAAGCTGTTCGTCCTCACCCTGCTGGGCTTCGCGGCCACCGACTTCCTGATCACCATCACCCTCTCCGCCGCCGACGCCTCCACCCACCTCGTGGAGAACCCGCACCTCACCAGCACGCTCCACGACCATCAGGTGCTGATCACCCTCTTCCTGGTGGCCCTGCTCGGCGCGGTGTTCCTCAAGGGCTTCCTGGAGGCCATCGGCGTCGCCGTCGCCCTGGTCGGCATCTACCTCACGCTCAACCTCGTCGTCGTGATCGTCGGCCTGTATCACGTCGTCACCGCCGGGCACGTGATCACCGACTGGACCAGCGCGCTGACCACGGAACACGGCAACGTCTTCGTCATGATCGGCGTGGCCCTGATCGTCTTCCCGAAGCTCGCCCTCGGCCTGTCCGGCTTCGAGACCGGCGTCGCCGTCATGCCGCACGTCCAGGGCGACGACGACGACACCGAGGAGCGCCCGACCGGCCGGATCCGGGACACCAAGAAGCTGCTGACCACCGCCGCCCTGATCATGAGCGTCTTCCTGATCACCACCAGCTTCATCACCACGCTGCTGATCCCGGCGGACGAGTTCAAGTCCGGCGGCCAGGCCAACGGCCGTGCGCTCGCCTATCTCGCGCACGAGTACCTGGGCGGAGCCTTCGGCACGGTCTACGACGTCTCGACCATCGCCATCCTGTGGTTCGCCGGCGCCTCCGCCATGGCCGGCCTGCTCAACCTCATGCCGCGGTACCTGCCCCGCTACGGCATGGCCCCGCACTGGGCACGTGCCGTCCGCCCGATGGTCATCGTCTTCACGCTCATCGCCTTCCTGGTCACCTGGATCTTCGACGCCGACGTCGACGCACAGGGCGGCGCCTACGCCACCGGCGTGCTGGTGCTCATCAGCTCCGCCGCGATCGCGGTGACCATCGCCGCCCGCAAGGCGGGCCAGCACGGCTGGACCATCACCTTCGCGATCATCTCCGTGGTGTTCCTGTACACGACCGTCGTGAACGTCATCGAGCGCCCCGACGGTGTGAAGATCGGCGCCTGCTTCATCATCGGCATCATCCTGGTCTCGCTGCTGTCCCGGCTGGCCCGCGCGTTCGAACTCCGCGTGACCAGCGTGACGATGGATCCGATGGCGGAACGATTCGTCAGGGATATGGCCAGCCGCAAGATCCGGTTCATCGCCAACGAGCCCGATCAGCGAGACAAGGCCGAGTACCGCGACAAGATCGAGCAGATCCGGGCCGACAACGAGATGCCCGAGCAGGAGGACTTCGTCTTCGTCGAGGTCACGGTCACCGACCCCTCCGAGTTCGAGGCCGGCCTGACCGTACGCGGCGAGGTCCTGCACAACCGCTACCGCGTCCTGACCCTGGAATCCGCCTCCATCCCCAACGCCCTCGCCGCGCTCCTCCTCCACGTCCGGGACGTGACGGGCTGCACGCCGCACATCTACTTCGAGTGGACCGAGGGCAGCCCGTTCGCCAACTTCCTGCGCTTCTTCCTGTTCGGGCAGGGCGAGGTCGCCCCGGTCACCCGCGAGGTCCTGCGCGAGGCGGAACCTGACCGCGCCCGGCGCCCCCGCGTCCACACCGGCTGAGGCGAACGCCGCCGGACCGGAAGACGGCGGGCGCCGCAGGCCCCTCGGCAGGAGTACGGCTTGCGCCTCAGCCCGTCGCCGTGCTCCTGCCGAACAGCCGCCGCGGCGGCCGCACCTCCAGCCGGCCCATGCTCAGCCGCCCGTGTATCTCCACACGCAGCACGACCGATGTCCCGGGCTCCCCGGCGGGCCGCACCTTGGTCTTGCCGTAGCCGATCACCAGGGAGTCGGTGTCCACGACCACGCCGGGCCGGGTGATCAGCCGAAGGGTGCCGCCGCACAGGTCCACGTCGATGTGGAGGGTGTCGTGGGTGATCACCGCCTGGGTGAGATCGAGGGTCACATCGCCCCATTGCGACCGGATCTCCATCCGGCGCGGGACCGACCAGCCCGCGCCACGCGTGGCCGAGGAGCCCTGCTGCTCGATGCGGACGATGTCCTTGACCGGCGCCGCCCCGGCCCCGTCCGGCAGGTCGGCCGTCAGGTCCGCGAGTTCGCCGAGAGTGCGGGCGGACAGGGCTGCCGCCACCCGCTCCTCGTGCTCCTCGGCGGTGAGCCGACCGTCCCCCGCGGCGGCCGTCACCGCGTCGACCACGCGGTCCCGGTCCGCGTGGGAGGCTCGCAGCCCGGACGGCACATCCGTACGCAGCAGTTCGGCCGACATACCTTCACCCCGATTCAGACGCCCCCGCAGGGAACCCGCCATCACACACTAACGCTATATCGCGTTATACCCAACGGCCAACCCCGTGTCCTTGGTTCCCCGGCCGTGGCCCTATCGTGACCCGCATGCAGTCCTACACGATCGGCCAGGCGGCTCGGCTGCTCGGCGTGAGCCCCGACACCACCCGCCGCTGGGCCGACGCGGGCCGGGTGGCCACCCATCGCGACGAGGCTGGGCGACGGCTCATCGACGGCAAGGACCTCGCCGCGTTCTCGGTCGAACTGGCCAAGGCGGGCGGCGGTGAGGAGGACGCCTCCTACACCTCGGTCCGCAACGCCTTCCCGGGTATCGTCACGGCCATCAAGCTCGGCGACGTCGCCGCCCAGGTGGAGATCCAGGCGGGCCCGCACCGGCTGGTCTCCCTGCTGACCCGGGAGGCCGTGGAGGAACTGGGCCTGGAGGTCGGCATGGAGGCCACCGCGCGCGTGAAGTCCACGAACGTGCACATCGACCGCGCCTGAGACCACCGCCGAGACCACCTCCGGGACCACGCCGGAGACCACCTCGGTGGCCGCGTCCGAACCAGCCCAGGTCGAGGGCGGGGCCCCCAGGCGCTCGGCGCCACGCTCGTCGAGCAGGTGCGGCTGGACGAGCGGGGCGCGGTGGACACCGCCTCCTTCCGCCGCTACCGGCTCGCCCAGTACGCCGACGTGCCGCGCACCGAGGTGCACTGCATGGAGACGGCCGACGCCATCGGTCCGCTGGGCGCCAAGTCGATGAGCGAGAGTCCCTGCACCCCGGTCGCTCCTGCCCTGGCCGACGCTCTGCGGGACCCGACGGGCGAACGGTTCACGGAGCTGCCGCTGCCGCGCGACCGGGTGCGGCCGGCGCTGGACCGTCGAAGCCGTAGCCCCCGTCCACCCGGATCGCCGTGATCCCGCTGATGTGCCGGGCCCCGCAGCGGTCCTGCGGCAGCACCAGCTGGGGGCCGGCCGCGTCCAGCGGGGTGCCGTCGATCGTGACGGCGAGCAGCACGGGCGCGTCGGCGAAGTCGGGGTCGATCTCGGCCCAGGACAGCAGAGCGTGATGGCCGTCGGTGCCGGTGACGGCGATGAGGAAGCGCAGCCGGTCCTTGCGCCGGACCGGGTCGAAGCCGGGCCCCGCATCGGCGAGTACGTCGTACAGGCGTGGTCCGGCGAACCGGTGGTGCTGGATGCCGCTGGTCGCGCACTCGAAGCTGACGTCCGCCCGGTGCTGCGGCCAGCCGAGCAGATCCGGCACGGTCAGCCGGGCCGGTCGAACGAGATCGCCGGTCAGGGCGAGTTCTGTGAGCGTCACCTGCGACCACCTCCCGCAGAACCGTACCCCTGCGTGAGCGCCGTACAAACGCACATGCAAGCTCTACGTCACAACTTCGCAGCTCATGCGATACGACAGGAGACTTCCACCTGGCAGATGCGGCAGAATCATCGCCGCACGGCCGATGCCCGGCCGCGGCAGGGCGCGACAGTTGTTCCACAGAACCCGAGGAGTAGACCGTGATGACCCGTTCCGTGCGCCGGACCCGGCGGATGCTGCAGCTGGCCGGTGCGGGAGCCGCCGCCCTGATGGCACTGAGCGCCTGCTCCTCCTCCGACGACTCGTCGACCACCAAGGCGGACCCGTCCGCCTCCGGCTCCCCGAAGCTGTCCGGCACGGTCACCGTGTTCGCTGCCGCCTCCCTCAAGGAGAGCTTCACGACCCTGGGCCAGGAGTTCGAGAAGGCGCACCCCGGCACCAAGGTCAGCTTCAACTTCGGCGGCAGCGACACCCTCGCCGCGAGCATCACCAGCGGTGCCCCGGCGGACGTGTTCGCCGCGGCCAGCCCCAAGACCATGAAGATCGTCACCGACAAGCAGGACGCGACCGGCACCCCGGCCACGTTCGTCCGCAACCAGCTGGAGATCGCCACCCTGCCGGGCAACCCCGACAAGGTGTCCTCCCTGAAGGACCTCACCAAGTCCGGTCTGAAGGTCGTCCTGTGCGACAAGACCGTGCCGTGCGGCGCCGCCGCGCAGAAGGCCCTGGACGCCAGCAAGCTGAAGCTCACCCCGGTCTCCTACGAGCAGGACGTCAAGAGCGCCCTGACGAAGGTCGAGCTGAAGGAGGCCGACGCCGCGGTGGTCTACAAGACCGATGTGAAGGCGGCGGGTGACAAGGTGGAGGGCGTGGAGTTCCCCGAGTCGGCCAAGGCCATCAACGCGTACCCGATCGCGCTGCTGAAGAACGCTCAGAACACCGAGGCGGCCAAGGCGTTCATCGAGCTGGTGCAGTCCGCCGAAGGCCAGAAGGTCCTGACCGGGGCCGGGTTCCTCAAGCCGTGACCTCGCTCCACAAGACCGGCGCCGCGGCCGACCCCCCCACGGGTGGGCCGCGGCGCCGTCGCGTCCGCACGGGAGCTGGTGCAGCCGGTATTCGCTCGACGCGAGGAGTCCGCATGTACGCGCGCGCAGGCGC
>NZ_JBEXYL010000024.1:0-116367 GCF_040630895.1 Streptomyces sp. NPDC005728 | reverse complement strand
GTCCCACGGCCCGCCGACCGGGCCCGTTCCCGGTGCGCCGCCGGCGGCGTCCGTCACGACGCGACGACGCCGGACCTGAGCACGTGGAAGGCTTGCCGGTGATGAATCAGCGGTGCGCCCTGCCGGTACCGCACGGAGGTGACCCGCCCCACCAGCAGGAGATGGTCGCCCGCCGGGTGGCGCGCGTGCACATGGCAGTCGAGTCGGCACAGGGCGCCCGCCACGACCGGCGCCGCAGCCGGGGTGTCACCGGTCTCGTGCGCCGCGAACTTCTCCGCGCCACTGCGGGCGAAGCGGGCGGCGACATCCTCCTGGCCCTCGTCGAGCACGCTGACCGCGAACTCCGTACAGGCGGCGAAGGCCGGGTAGCCGCTGGCGCGTTCGGCCACGCAGACCAGGATCAGGGGCGGTTCGAGCGACACGGAACTGAACGAGGTGACGGTCAGCCCCCAGGGCCGTCCGGTGGTCTCCCGGGTGGTGACGACGACCACTCCGGCCGCGTGACAGGCCATGGCCGCGCGGAACGCCTCCGCCGTCACCGAACGCGGTGCCTCGGCGACCGGATCGGTCATGGCAGCACCACCACCTGCCCCGCGAAGCTCAGCCCCGCGCCGAACCCGATCAGCAGAGCTGTGTCCCCGCGGTGCGCCTTCCCCTCGGCGAGCACGCTGTCCAGCGCCAGCGGCACCGAGGCGGCCGACGTGTTGCCCGTACGCACGACGTCGCGGGCGACGACGGTGTCGGGCCCGAGCCCCAGGCGGTCCGCCATGAGGCCGATCATCCGCAGGTTCGCCTGGTGCGGCACGAAGGCACCGAGCCGGTCCGGGGCGACGCCGGCCACCCGCAGCATCTCGGCGGCAGCCGGGGCCACTTCGTCCATGGCCCACCGGAAGATGCGCCGGCCGTCGATGCGCAGCCACGGCCGCTCGCCTCCCTCGGACCAGGCGGCGGTCATCCGGACCGAGTCGACGTACGCACTGTCCGTGCGCCGGACGACGGGGCCGAACCCCGGCACGTCCGACGGGCCCACCACGACCGCGCCCGCCCCGTCCGCGAACAGGAAGGCGCTGCCCCGGTCGGTGCGCTGCACGATGTCCGTCATCCGGTCCGCGCCGATCACCAGCACATGGCGGGCACTGCCCGCGTGGACCATGTCCGAGGCGACCGCAAGTGCGTGACAGAACCCCGAGCACGCGGCCGAGACGTCGAGAGCGGCCGCCCTGCGCGCCCCGAGGGACCGTGCGATCCGGGCCGACAGCGGGGGCGCGTGCAAGAGGTCCGTCATCGTGGCGATCAGTACGAAATCGAGGTCCTCGGGACCGACGCCGGCCTGGGCCAGCGCCTTTCCCGACGCCGCGACGGCCATGCTCTCCAGCGATTCGTCCGCTGCGGCAAAGCGTCGTTCCCGAATACCGGAGCGCGTTTCGATCCACTCCGGTGTGGAGTCGAGTGTCCTGCACAACTCGATATTGTCGACCACCGTGCGGGGACGATAGCTGCCGACGCCGAGGATCCTGCTGTATCCACTCGCGTAGGCAGGCTGCACAGCAGAAAGTTCGATACCTGTCGCTTTTGTCAACGTCCTCTCCACTTCAGTGTCCTTACGAAGCGAAACTCTGCACAGGGGGTGAGAAGGAAACCTCGGGCACCCTGACCAATCCCGGTGGAGCCCTTCTTGAGGCACGCTCGGTCGTACTTCCTGCGCAGTTGGCCGATAGTTGACTGTGGCAGGACCGGCGACGGAGCGTAGTGTTGCGCGAGGCTCTTGAGGGGCCTGTAACCTGCCACGGGGGGCATGGGACGTGATTCGCCTACTCATCGCCGAGGACGTGCACATGGTCCGCGGCGCTCTGGTGGCCTTGTTGAAACTGGAACCGGATTTCGCGGTCGTGGCCGAAGTCGGTCACGGTGACGAAATTCTGCCCGCCGCCCGCCGGACGCGCCCCGAGGTGGCCGTCGTCGACGTGGGGCTGCCGGGCACCGACGGTCTCACCGCCGCCATCGAACTGCGCAAGGTCCTTCCGGACTGTCGCACCGTCATCCTGACCAGCAACGGCCGGCCCGCGATCGTCCGTCGGGCCTTGGACAACGGTCTGGAAGGGCTGCTCCTCAAGGACTCACCGCCGGAGCGACTCGCCGCGGCGATCCGTGACGTCATGTCCGGACAACGGGTCTTCGACCCGCACATGACGCTCGACGCGCTCGATCTCAGCGCGCAGATCCTCACGCTCCGGGAGACGGAGGTGCTCCAGCGGGCGGCGGACGGGCTCGATGCCTCCCACATCGCCGAACAGCTCCACCTGTCGATCGGCACCGTGCGGAACTATCTCACCCGGATCGTGAGCAAGCTGAACGCGCGGAATCGCGTGGATGCCATACGGATGGCCCGGGAAGCGGGCATCATCTGAGGGATCGGTGCGCACCGTCGCACATGAAAATCTCCCATCGATACATGAAGACATCACAGGGGAAGCAGGAAATTCGCGTGCCAGACTCGAGGCGTCCGAATTCTCTAGCGGAGGTTCCCCCATGGATATCGAAGTACTGGGTCCGCTGAACGTACGACTTGCCGGCAGCTCGATTGTGCCGAGCGCCGGTAAACCTCGCCAGCTCCTGGCGCTCCTCGCTCTGCGGTCGGGACATCTCGTCCCCATCCCCACGCTCATGGAGGAGCTCTGGGGAGAGCACATACCGCGGAGTGCACAGACCACGTTGCAGACATACGTGCTGCAATTACGTCGACTCATCAAAAAGGCACTGCCCGCGGACTCGCCACTCACCCCGAAAGACGTGCTGATCACCCGGTTCGGCAGTTATCAGCTCAATTCCGGACCCGGGCGGTGCGACGTGGACCTGTTCCACGACAAGGCCGCGGCGGGCAACCGGGCCCTCGACCAGGGCGCGGTGGCCGAGGCCTCCGCGCTGCTGGGGGGCGCCCTGGACATGTGGCGGGGCCCGGCCCTAGCGGACGTACCGGCGGGCCGCATCCTGGAGATCGAGATGCTCGCCATGGACGAAGCCCGCACCCGTGCCCAGGAGCTGCGCTTCGAGGCCGATCTCCGGCTGGGGCGCCACGGGGAGATCCTCGGCGAACTGCTGATCCTCGCCGCGCGCAACCCGCTCAGCGAGAACCTCTGCGCACTGCTGATGACCGCCCTTCAGCGCTCGGGGCACACCTGGCGGGCACTCGAAACCTTCCAGCAGTTGCGCGGCACCCTCGTGCGGGAGCTGGGTGTCGAGCCGTCCCCCCGGATACAGCAGTTGCACCAGGAGATCCTGGGTGCGGGTCGTCACGCCCAGTGGAGTGCGGCATGACCGGCCCCGACGCGCCCCACACCGTCGCCGTGCTGGGCACCGGCACGATCGCCCTCGGGTGGACCGCGCTGTTCGCCGCCGCCGGATTCGACGTGCGCGTCAGCAGCACCCGGGCGGACGCCGAGGACCACGTCCACCGGTCCCTGCCGCTGTACGCGCGCTCGATGCCCGGCGGTCCCGTACCCCCCGACAAGCTCCGTGCGCGGCTGTCCTTCCACGGCACCGTGGCGGAGGCCGCTGCGGGGGCGCAGGTCGTCCAGGAGAACGTGCTGGAGAACCTGGCGCTCAAGCAGGAGGTGTTCCGGAGCGTCGACGAGGCCGCTCCCGGTGCCCTGCTGCTCTCCTCCACCTCCACCCTGCTGCCGGCCGACCTCGGCGCTCGCCTGGACACACCGGGCAGGGTGATGGTGGGTCACCCCTTCAATCCCCCGCACATCGTGCCGCTGGTCGAGGTCGTGGCCGCCGAGGACGCCGACCCGGCCCAGGTGCGGGCGGCTCTGGACCTGTACCGGGGCCTGGGCAAGACGCCGGTGCTGCTGCGGCGTGCGGTGCCCGGGTTCGTCGCCAACCGCCTCCAGTCGGCGCTGTTGCGCGAGAGCATCCATCTCGTACGCGAAGGCGTCGTCACGGTGGGCGAGCTGGACGACATCGTCACGGCGTCCATCGGCTCCCGCTGGGCCACGACCGGCCCGTTCCGCGCCTTCCACCTGGGGGGCGGTGCGGGCGGTCTGCGGCACCTGATGGCGCACCTGGGCGACGGTCTGGAGCGCAGCTGGGCCGGGCTCGGCAACCCGCCGGTCGACGACGCGCTCAAGGAGAAGTTGCTGACACAGGCCGACGAGGCGTTCGGCACGTACGACTACACGCGCCTCGCCGCGTGGCGCGATCAGGCGCAGAACGCCGTGATCGCGGCGGTACGGGACACGGGTTCCGTGGAAGACGTGCGGCTGGAGTCGTGACGCCTGCACGAGCACTGGGGGCCGGGGCGATGTCGCCCCGGCCCCCGGCGGTTTCGGGATGTGCCGTCGGAACGCCGGGACTTCAGCCGAGGAGTTCCTGATCCTGGGTCACCTTGCGTCGCAGCGTCCGCAGTTCGCCGTCCTCACGGACGAGCACGTCCCGCACGATGCAGCTGGGCGCGATCACGGGACGCGGTTCGCCGGGCCGGGTCGTGCCCACGAGCGCGTAGTACTCGGTGTGCACGGAACCGTCGGCCTGTTCCCGTACGTCGAGCATGGTGAACCAGTGCCGGCGCTGCACCGGATCCGTCGCGAAGCGCCGCTCGTTGTAGTCGCGCACCTCCCGGGCGATGTTCACGCGTCCGCTGACCGCGGGTGCGTCCGGTGAGTGTGCGAACACGGCCTCCTCGGCGAAGGTGGCGGCGAACTCCTCGGCCCGCACGGCATCGAGGTGGTGGACCTGGCGCGCGTAGAAGAGCTGGACCT
The DNA here is from genome assembly GCF_040630895.1 of Streptomyces sp. NPDC005728. Lineage (NCBI taxonomy): Bacteria > Bacillati > Actinomycetota > Actinomycetes > Kitasatosporales > Streptomycetaceae > Streptomyces > Streptomyces sp. NPDC005728. The sequence goes on along the minus strand of NZ_JBEXYL010000024.1, from coordinate 111,607 downwards.
CCGCGTAGAGCCCCGACTGGGCGGTCTGCCGTACGGATGAGGGAGTTGCGGGGTGCGCTGCGGTGTTCATGATGCCTCCTTCGATGACCGCCCCCGGACGGGGGCGCCGAATGCTGCGGCATGGTCCTCGACCCAGGTGCGGAAGGGCCGGGGCGGCCGCCCGGTGATCTGCCGCACGGTCGGCACGACCGGCAGCCGGCGCTCGTACAGATAGCGCTCCACGTCCAGCAGGCCCCGGGCGTAGGCCGCCGGCACGCGCCCGGCGACGCGGCCCACCCACTCGTCCGGCTCCAGGCGCGCCACGCTCAGCCGCCGGCCGAGGACGGCACCGACGATGTCCACCCGCGCCGGAACGTCGAGCAGGTCCGGCCCGGAGAGGGCGAGGACACGCCGGCGCACGGGCGTGGGGCCCCGCAGCACGACGGCGGCCGCCTCGGCGACGTCCCGCGGGTCGATCACCGGTACGGCCAGGTCGGGATGGACCACGCCCACCGTGTCCCCGGCCGCCAGGTCTGCCACCCAGGCGAGCGCCTGCGTCGCGAACGGGGCGGGCCGCAGTACGGTGACCGGCACGCCGGTGGCGAGCAACCGCGCCTCGCCGTCCGCGTGCCGGGCGAACAGCGGCCCCCGGTGCGCGGAGTCGTCGGGTGCGTCCGCGGAGACGACCACCAGATGCCGCAGCGCCGTGGCCTTCTCGGCGGCCTGCGCGAAGGCCTCGCCCGCATCTTCGGCGAGCACGACGAAGGCGGTGCGGACGCCGTCGAGGGCTTCGGCCACGGCCGCGGGATCGGTCAGGTCCCCCGGCACGGTCCGGGCCGCGGCGGGCAGCACCGCGGCGGCTCGCCCGGTGTCACGGACCATCGCGCGCACGGGCACGGCCCGGCCGCACAGCAGCTCGGTGAGATGACGTCCCACCGTTCCGGTGGCCCCGGTGACCAGCACGGAGTCGGGCATGCGCGTCCTCCCGGAGTGCGAGGCGGGTCGTGCGCCCGCCGATCGGGAGCAGCAGACCAACGCCCGCTCGAATCACACTCCAGAACCGCTCGTCGAGCCCGGCGCCGCGGTTACTCCTTCTGGTCGGCCGAGGCTCCGCTCTCGTACGCCGTCATGGTCCGCACGAACATGGCGCGCTCCTGCGGCGTCAGCGGGTCGAGCGCCGCCTCCCACGAGCTGGCACCCCTGGCGAGCCAGCCGTTGATGGCCTCGCGGGTCTCCGGGTCGTCGGAGAGGGAGACGATCGTGCGGCGGCGGTCGGCCGGGTCCGGCTTGCGCTCGACGACCCCCTGGCGGCTCAGGTCCGCGACCATCAGGCTCACCGTCGTCGGCGCGACCTCCAGGCGGGCGGCGAGCTCGTTCACCGGGGCGGGTCCGTCGAAGACGAGGTGCGAGAGCAGGGAGAGGTGCCGGGGGGCGAGGTTCAGCGTCCGCAGTTTCTCGGGGACGGTCGTCCGCTTCAGCCGCTGCGCCACCCGCGGCATCAGCACGAGCATCGCCCGCACCGCGTCGTCCCGGCTCATTCCCTCGTCATCGGCCGCGCCCACGTCGGCGTCGGGCCGGTTCCGCTGAACTCGTCGCGCCCCGTGCTGCGTTGACATCAGCCGTCACCCCCAATACCTTTGCTTTCAAAGCAAATCTTCTCTCTGTTCTCCACGATACCGGACACCCGCGCTCCGGGCCTGATCAGGAAGGGACAGCCGATGTCGTTTTCCCAACCACCCTCATCGGACACGACCACGTACAACCCCCGGCGCTGGGCGGCCTTCGTCGTCACCTTGTCCGCAGCCTTCATGGATCTGGTCGACACGACCGTGATCAACGTCGCGCTCCCCTCGCTGCGCGGGGATCTCGGGGCGTCGAGCACCCAGCTCGAATGGGCGGTGGCGGGCTACGTGCTGGCCTTCGCCTCCGGAATGATCACGGCGGCCCGCCTCGGCGACCGGTTCGGGCGGTTACGGGTCTTCCAGGCGGGCCTGGCCGCGTTCGTCGTGACCTCCGCCCTCACCGGCCTCGCGGTCAACCCGGAGATGCTGGTCGGCGCGCGGATCGCCCAGGGCGCCTCGGCCGCCCTGATGGTGCCGCAGGTGCTCGCGATGCTCCGGGTCGAGTTCCCCCCGGAGGAGCAGCACAAGGCCGCCACCCTCTTCGGCCTCAACTTCTCCATCGGCGGCGTCGCCGGTCCCCTCATCGGCGGACTGATCCTCAACGCCGACCTGTTCGGGCTCGACTGGCGGCCGATCTTCTTCGTCAACGTCCCCATCGGTCTCGCCGCCCTGATCGGCACGTTCGTCCTGGCCCGCGAATCCCGGGCCGAGCGCGCCGCCACCACCGATGTGCGCGGCCTGGCCATCGCGACGCTCGCCGTACTCGCCCTGCTCTACCCGCTGGTCGAGGGCCGCACCATGGGCTGGCCCTGGTGGACCTTCGTATTGATGGCCGCGTGCCCGCTCCTGCTGTGGCTCTTCGGACAGTACGAGAAGACCGTCGTGCGGCGCGGTCACGCACCGCTCATCGATCCCGGGCTGCTGCGGGAACGCGCGCCGATGGGCGGTCTGTCCGTCGCCGTGCTGTTCTTCGCTGGGACCGGCTACACCCTGGTGATCACCGTGCACCTGCAGAGCGGACTCGGCTTCAGCCCCCTGCACACCGCGCTGACCATGATCCCGTTCGCCGTGGGTGTCGGCCTCTTCAGCCCCTTCGCCCCGAAGATCCGCCAGTACGGCCGGCCGGTCGCCGTCGTCGGCTCACTGCTCGCGGCCATCGGCATGGGCATCAACCTGCTCGCCGTCCGCGCTTCCGGCGAGGACCTGAACTCCTGGCAGTTGGTGCCGGGCATGCTCATCGCGGGCCTCGGGGTCTCCATGACCTCCGGCGTCCTCATCGCCACCGTACTGGCGAAGACCCCGGGCCGGCTGGCCGGCTCCGCCGCAGCACTGGTCAACACCGCCATCCAGATCGGTGTGGCCGTCGGCATCGCCGTCGTGGGCACGGTCTTCTTCGGATCCCTGGACGACCACCACGGAGCCGTGGACTCGGCGGTGGCCGGCCTGGTGACCGTCGTGATCCTGTACCTGCTCGCGTCCCCCGCCGCGCTCATCCTCCCGCCGGGACGCCTGATGTTCGCCGCCGCGGGCGGCGCCCAGCCGAAGCAACAGCCGAGCGCCGCCGAGGACGGCGGCGAGGTCGGCAAGGGTGGTGAGGACGGCGAGGACGGCGAGCAGAAGGACACCGACGACGCGTCCGGGTCGCTGGCCTCCCGGCGGGCGACCAACTGAGCCACCCGGGCCAGGCCTCCCCTTCTGCCGGGTGACGTCCGGCCGTCTCCGAGCCGGTGGAGACGGCCGGCGGCGTCACCGCGCACCGGTCCAGCCACTGTCGAGGCAGCTTCGACCTCGTCGGCCGACGCTGCCCTCCCGGCCGTCGCACACAGCGCGGCGGCCCGCCCCTGGGGAGGACTCGTGCCGGAGACGATGACGACGTACCAGGCACCCGCCCGGCAGCCGAACGGACCACGCCCGCAGCGGGCGTCCGCCCTGGCCGCCCGGCACGCACCGTACGCGGAACGGGAGAAGCAGCTTCACCCCGAGGTGGTCGAGGCCCTGCGCGAAGCCGGCTTCGCCCGCCACTTCGTGCCCTCCCGGTGGGGCGGGCACGAGGGCGGTTTCGAGGACTACCTGACAGCCGTGGCCGACGTCTCGCGCGGCGACCCCTCGGCGGGCTGGTGTGCCGCGATCCTCGCCTCGCTCTCCCGCATGGCGGCGTTCCTGCCGGAGGAGGGACGGCGTACCGTCTGGGCGCAGGGGCCGGACACCCTCGTGGTCGGCGCCCTGGTACCCGGCGGCACGGCGCGTACGGCGTCGGGCGGCTGGCTGCTCGGCGGCCGCTGGCCCTATGTGAGCGCCGTGCACTACTCCGACTTCGCCCTCCTCGCCGCACAGGTCCCCCTCGACTCCGGGCGGTCACAGACGCGTTTCCTCCTGGTGCCGCGTGCCGCCTACGGCATCGAGCGGACCTGGGACACGGTCGGCATGCGCGGCACGGGCAGTGACACGCTGGTCCTCGACGAGGTCTTCGTTCCCACCGAACACACCTTCCTGATAAGGGAGTTGGCCTCCGGACAGCAACCGGGGGACGGCCCCGCCCCGCTGGCCGTCCCGCACAAGAACGTCAGCGGCCTGAGCTTCGCGGCGCCGGTGCTCGGCGCTGTCCGCGGCGCCCTCGACACATGGACGCGGACCACGGCGCACAAGCGGGCGGCGTCGAACGCCGCCCAGCCGCCCGCGGTGTCGGCCGAGCTGGACCTGGCCCGCTGCTCCGCCCAGGCGGACGCGGCCGAACTGCTCCTGACCCGGGCCGCACGCGACGCCGACCTGGGCGCGCTGGGCACGGAGCTCGCCGGGGCCCGCGCCCAGCGCGACCACGTCGTCGCGGTGGACCTCCTGCTCGACGCGGTCAACCGGCTCCAGCGCACCGGTGGCACCGGGGCCCAGTCCCTCGGCGGCGACCTGCAGCGGTTCTGGCGGGACGCCAACACCGCGGCGGGTCACGCCGTCCTCAAATGGGAGCCGGCCGCCCGGCGGTTCGGTGCGGCCCGCCTCGCGGTACCGGTGGGCGACCTGTCCTGAGTGCGCATGCCGTGAGGGGCCGCCGGGCTTCGGCGGCCCCTCACGGCATGCGCGCACTCAGGAGGCGGGTTCGCTCGTCACCACGTAGTCGCTGATGCGGAGTTCGGCTCCCTGGCCGAAGAGCCTGCTGCTCTCGGCGCTGTCCTCGTCCACGAAGCTCTGCTCGGCCGGCACCCCCGCATCGGGCCGGTAGTACGTGGTGGCCCGGGAGAGCCGGACCAGTCCGCGGCCCGTGGGCCAGGAGCCGTCGAGCAGGCTCAACAGGCCCATTCCGAAACTCAGTTGACGCGGCTCCACGACGGCCAGCGCACCGCCTTCGTCAAGGGTGAGCGTGTCACGCCCCAGTGGGTGGCCGATACGGTCGACCGTCAGCACGGTCTCGCCGTCCAGGATCCAGCGCACGGTTCCGGCCGACCGGTCATGGGCGATCCTCACCCGGTGCCGGTCGCCGGGCGAACGCCGGGCCAGCGGCACCGTGTTCGCGAAGGAGCCGTAGTCGCCGAGGTGCCGCCGGGCGAAGTTCGTCCGGCCGTAGAAGGCGTACACGTGCTTGTTGGTGAGGACGAAGTCGAAGGCCACGGAGGTCTCCGGATCGATGGTGTTGAGCATCGCCCCGGCGAGCCGGAGGTCGTCGTCCGGGTCGGCGACCGCGTCGCCGAAGGGGTGGTCGGCGGTGCCGTAGGTACGGCCCGAGATCACCGCCTCGACGGAGAGGACGCGCCCGGGCTCGGTGTCGAACCCCTGGAACCCCGCCGCGGACTGACGGTTGACGTAGGCGATCCACTTCGCATGGTCGGCGAAGCCGGGGATGGACCCGGGCTCACCGGTCTCCCGCGCGACCGTACGGGTGAAGGCGGGTTCGCCGGTACGCGGATTGCGGCCCCGTGCGACCAGGCGCAGACCCTCGGCGTCCGTGCTGATCACCGCGTCGTCGGCGATGAGTTCGGCGCTGGCCTGGACGAAGCGCCACGGCGCCTGCGGTCCGCCGGTCCGCACCCCGTCGCTGAAGTCGTCCTGCCACAGGACGGTGGCACGGTCGGTGGTCGGCTGGGTCATGATGACTCCTTGTCGTCTGTCGAGCTGTCCTTTGCCGGGCTGCCGTCTGCCGGGCTGAGGTTTGTCGAGCGGCCCGCGGCGGGCCCGGTCACCAGCGCGAGGACGGCGGCGAAGGAGTCCACGACCTCTTCGGCTCCCGCTGCCTTCAGTTCGGCGGGGGTGGCGGCCCCGTAGGAGACCCCGACGGCCCGCATGCCGGCGGCGCGGCCCATCGCCATGTCCGCGACGCCGTCCCCCACCACCACGCAGCGGCCGGGCGGGAGTCCGAGCCCGTCGGCGACCAGGCGGGCCATCTCGGGGTCGGGCTTGCTGTGCCGCACACTGTCGTCACCCGCCACGACCTGGAACAGGTCGGCGACTCCCATCAGGCCCAGCATCCGCTCCGCCGCGCGCCGGGGCTTGGACGTGGCGAGGCCCAGCCGCAGTCCTCGGGCCCGCGCATCGCGCAGCCCCTCGACGACTCCGGGGTAGGCGAGCGCGGCGGGGTCGATGCCCTCCAGGTGGGCCCGGAAGAGTTCACGGTAGGCGGCCAGGGCCGCGGCGACTTCGGGGGCGTCCGGCGCGCATCCCAGCAGCTGGGCGAAGTTCCGCTCCAAGGGCCGGCCGACCAGGGGGCGGAGCACCACCTCGTCCGTCGGTACGCCCCGGTCGGCCAGGATCTTCAGCATGATCGTGGTGATGGCCCGTGGAGTGTCGGCCAGAGTGCCGTCGAGGTCCAGGACGAGCCCGGCCACGGGGGTCCCGGTGCTCTGCGGTGCCGCGGTCACCGCTGCGCCCGCACGGCCCCGGCGCGCTCGGCGGCGAGAGCGACGGCCACTTCACCCGCGACGCGCGCGGTGCTCAGGAGGATCGAACGGCCGGCGGCGGCGGTGCGGCCGGCGGTGGCCCTGGACACCGCACGCATCAGGAAGGGACTGACCTTGTTGCCGGTGATCCCGGTCCGCTCGGCCTCGGCCAGGGCGCCCGCGATGGCCTCCTCGACCAGGGTTGCGTCGACCGCCTCCGCCTCGTCCACCGGAACGGTCAGCAGGACCGCGCTGCGGCCGTTCAGCAGCCAGTGGGCGCGGATCGCCCGGGCGGCCGCGTGCAGGTCGTCGATGCGTGCCACCGGGATGTCACCGCCCCTGACGTAGAACCGCGGCAGCCGGTCCGTGCCGTAGCCGAAGACCGGAACCCCGGCGGTCTCCAGGTACTCGGCGGTCAGCCGGGCGTCCAGGATGCTCTTGGCTCCGGCCGACACGACGGTCATGCGCGTGCGTGTGAACTGGAGCAGATCGGGCGAGATGTCGAAGGTCTGCTGGGCTCCCCGGTGCACCCCGCCGATTCCCGCGGTGGCGAACACCTCTATGCCTGCCCGCTCGGCGGCGACGATCGTGCCCGCGACGGTGGTGGCACCGAGACCGCCGCCTGCCAGCGCTGCGCCCAGCTCCCGTGCGCTCACCTTCTGCACGTGTGCGGCGCTGCGAATCCGCTCGATCTGTTCGGAGTCCATGCCCACCAGCAGACGCCCCCCGGCGACGCCGATCGTCGCCGGTACGGCGCCCGCGTCCCGTACGGACTTCTCGATGGCCAGCGGAAGTTCGAGCGAGGGGCTGGCGGTGATGAGGGAGGACTCCAGAGCGACCACCGGCCGCTCCTCAGCGAGGGCGGTGGCCACTTCCTCGGAGACGTCCAGAAACGGATCCGTGCCGTCCATGTGTCTGCCGTCCTTTCCGTGCGCGTGCGAAGACAAAGGGGGCTCGCGTTTTTGCGCGCACATCGTGGGCAGCACGGCTCGAACCCCACTGGAACCTTCGTCGTGCGCCGGGTCCGGTGGTTCGAGCGGTAATCGAGAGGTGGTTGTCACGGTGCTGGCGCGCGGGACGTACCGGTCTGCGCATCCGACGGACTGATCTGAGGAGATCTCATGCCCGCAGAGGCTGGTAGCACCCGCCGCCCCTTGGTCCGGTCACGACGGGTGGCCGTGGCCCTGGTGGCCACCGCCACCGCGTGCTCGGCCCTCACCCTCACCGGTGGTGCCGGCGCCGCCGAGCGGACCAGCGCGTCGAGCTCGGAGAAGATCCTCTTCCAGGACGACTTCAGCAAGGGTTTCGACGCCCGGCAGACCTGGCTGCTCGGCTCGTCCAACACCCCGGACGGCCAACTGGCGCAGGGCGACGGGATCATCACGTCCGGCGCCGACGGCATCACCGTGGTGCCGACGGGCCGCAACCCGCGCACGGGCCGCCCCGCGTTCGCCGCCACCACCGACCAGAACGGTTCCGGGTTCGGCGGCGGTACCGGCGACCATCTCAAGTGGGTGGCACAGCCGCGCGTGTCCTCGGCGAACGGGTTCCCGATCCCTCAGACCGGGGCCTGGAACTGCTCGGCGGACGTCACCGTCAAGACGGAGGGCGTGGACCAGCAGCCGTTCGGCAGGGCGGTGAGCGACCCGCAGTCCGACCCCCGGCTGGCCAGCGCCACCGTCATCACCGTCGACCACGCCACCCACACCGTGGCCAACTTCTCGGTGACCAACCACGAGGTGCACGCCGTCTACGAGCGGCTCCCGGTGGAGAGCGGCGCCTACGCCGCGTTCCACTACTCGGTCCCGGTCGCCAAGCGCACCGCGAACAAGCCCGTGAAGCTGCGGATCCGCTACGACGAGGGCGGCAAGCGGGTCAGCTGGCTGGTCAACGGCAAGACGGTGCTGTCCACCGACCGGATCGGCACCAAGGCGTTCGACTCCAAGTACCTGCGCATCGAGCACGGCGGCCCGGAGGAGGTGGTCAAGGCCTCTTCGGTGCAGTGCGGTCTGGCGACCGGCAACCTGCTGGACGGGGGCGGCGGCGTCGGCGACCGCGACAAGGCCGGCCTGGTGCGCCTGGAGGACAGCGCGAACTTCTACTACGACCCGGCCGGGGGCGCTCCGGCGCCGCAGAGGTTCCACGACGACAAGAGCCTGCTCAAGAACCGGTTGTGGGGACAGGGGGTCACGCTGAAGGTGCGGTCCTTCAGCATCACCACCTCCGAGTGAGCTGATCACCGACGCGACGCCCGGCCGGGAAGGTCCCGGCCGGGCGTCGCGTCGTGTCGGGGGCGGCCGCTCACTCCGCCGTCCGGAACAGGTCGTCGGTGACGGCGCGCCGCGTGGTCGTACGACGGTCGTCGACGCGCTGCCAGTGCTCTCCGTAGATCATGCGGGTCATGGCGGGGAAGCGGAGGAACAGGTGCGGGTATCCGGCGGGCACCGCGGTCGCCTTGTCCAGGTCCGCGAGGTGGGCGCGTCCCAGTTCGAGGTCGACGCTCCCGAGGTTCTGCCGCAGCTGCTCCTCGGTGGTGGCACCGATCACCGGGATCACCGTGCCCGGCCGGGAGCGCAGCCAGGCGAGGGCGACCTGGGCGGGTGGACGCCCCAGCTCCTCGGCGATCCGTACCACTTCGCGCACCACGTCGTCGCCGTCGCCGCGGGCCCTGCCCCAGGCGACCTTGTCCAGGCGGCCCTGTTCGCCCCTGAGGTACTTGCCGGTCAGCCGCCCGTCGGCGAGGGGACCCCAGACGAACGCGGGCAGGTCGAAGGCGTGCGCCATCGGCAGGAACTCGTTCTCGGCCGCCCGGTCCAGCAGGTTGTAGTGGATCTGCATGGCCGCGAAGGGAGTCCAACCGCGCTCCTCCGCCAGGGTGTTGGCCTGGGCTATCTCCCATGCCGGCCAGTTGGAGACCCCGGTGTAGAGCACTTTGCCGGCCCGCACCTGGTCGTCCAGGGCCCGCATGACCTCCGCCACCGGGGTGAGGGTGTCCCGGGCGTGCACCCACAGCATGTCGATGTGGTCGGTCCTCAGGCGGCGCAGGCTGTCCTCCAGCGAGACCACGAGGTTCTTGCGGTGGTTGCCCGCGGCGTTCACGTCTCCCGGGCGGACCTGCAGGGTGTACTTCGTGGTGAGTACGAAGGCGTCGCGCTGGTCGCGCAGGAGTTCACCGAGGGTGGATTCGGCGGTACCGCGCCCGTACTCGTTGGAGGTGTCGATCACGTTGCCGCCGGCCTCGGCGAACTGCTCCAGCAACTTGGCCGGCCGGTCCTCGGGAAGGTCCCAGTCGTCCCCGAAGGTCATGGTGCCCAGGGCGAGTTCGGAGACCCGTAACCCTGTCCTGCCCAGCACCCGGTAGCGCATCTCGGCCATGGGTCAGCCCTCCAGTGCGGGCAGCAGCGTCTCTTCCTCGTAGCGGAAGTGGTCCTCCAGGCCGCTCACGACCCGGTCCAGTTCCGCACGCAGCCGCTCCACCTCGTCCGGCTTGTCGAAGCCGCCCTTGTTCAGCAGCTCCTCGAACCCGGCCAGCGCGTCCTCCACCACCTTGTGCTCGGCCCGCAGCCGGCCGATGGCCGGGACGAGGTGGGGAAACCGGTCCTCGAAGGCGGAGAAGGAGCCGTCCTCCCGGATGTGGTGCATCTGCAGCCCGTAGCAGTACGTCAGGCAGCGCCGGCGCAGCTGCTCGGCGAGGTCGGCGGCGGGCAGCGCGGTCGTGCCGTCCGTGGTGAGGGTCTCGTCGATCGCCGCCCGGACGCGGGCGAGTTCCGCCCGCAAGTCCGCGTGGTGTTTGGTCAGTTGAGCGCCGATCATCCGGCTGCGGTCCGTGATCACGCCGAGGTTCAGCGGGTGCAGCGCGACCACCGGAATGGTGCGGCCGGCTTTCGCCTCGTAGTCGCGGAACGTCGCGTCGATCGAGCACTGCAGCTCCCAGTACCGGTCGCGCTCCTCCCCCTCCAGGACCTGGGCCCGGGTGGCGAACGGCCTGACAGCGCCCTCCGGCGTGCCGATCTCCATCGTGACCTGGGGGCTCTCCAGCAGGTTGTGATACCAGTCCGGGTGCTTCTCACGTCCGGCGTTGGAGGCGAAGACGAGGTAACGGTCGCCGTCCTTGTAGTAGATCGTGGGGTTCACATGTGGTCGGCCGGTCCTGCGGCCCATCGTGGTCAGCACCACGATGGGCGCCCCCTCGAACATTCCGCCCACCCGGCCGTTGTTCGCCCGGAACTCCTGGATGACGCGCTCGTTCCAGCTCAGACCGCTGTCTGCCTGCTCTTCACTCATGAGAGTCTCCGTCGGAGTGTCGGCACAGAGGATTTTTCATTTGCTTTGAAAGCAAACTCAATGACGAATCTAGGATCACCGCACCGCGCTGTCAACCGCGGCTCGCACCGTCACCCGACGCACCCCGAGCACCGCGCCGCAACGCCACGACGACCGCTTCAACAGGTCCGTGTCGCCCACGAACTCCTGTGGCCGCGGCTCCCTGCTCCGCGGTGCGAAGCCGGGTGCGCGCCCGGACGACGGCCGGACCAGACCCCGGCCGTCGGGGCCGGCCCCGTCCAGCAGGGTGAGCAGGCCGAGCGCGGGAACCATCCGGCCCAGCCGCACCGGCTCCCCTTCCTCCCCGCCGTGGTCGAGGAGCATGTGCCGCCGGTCCGCGAGGCGGTGCCCGGGACGGTCGACCCGGAGGACCTCCGCGCCCTCGACCGCCCACACCACGCGCGTACCGCCCGCCTCGAACCGGACGGAGAGCCGGTGCCACTGCCCGGGACGGCGGGCGACGACGGGCACGGCGTAGGCGAACGCGGCATAGCGCGACCCCGGGGACGGCACCCGCTCGTACAGGGCGTGAATGCGGGTGTTGGTGAGCAGGAAGTCGCAGACGACGTGTGTGGCCGGGTCCATGGTGATCAGCGCCGCGGTGGCCAGTCGTACGTCCTCGTCGGGATCGGGCACCGCGTCCCCGAAGGGCTGCTGTGCGCCGCCCAGACTGCGCGCCGACAGCGTCGCCGTGCACTCGACACTCCCGCCGTCGGGCACCTCGAATCCCCGCTCCCCGTCCCGGGAACCGCGCACCAGGGCGACCCACTTGAGGTGTCCGTCCGGTCCCGGCCCGGCCCCGCTCCCGTCGGCCGGGGGCGCGAAGGCGGGCTCGCCCGTCACCGGATCGGTGCCGGCCGGCTCGATCGTCAGGCAGCCGGCCTCCCGTCGCACGACCGTCTCCTGAAGCGGCGGCACCTCCCAGGCGCCGCCCAGTCCGTCACGGAAGTCGTCGTCGAACAGTTGCTCCATGATCCCTCCGGCTCGTCGTCGGGGCGCCAGTGTCCGGACGCCGCAATGAGATCCGCTTGAGCCTGCGTCCACTCCGGATCGAGCAGCCGCCCGCACCGTCCTCAGGAACAACCCGACGGAAGGGAGGCCCGCGTGGAACGGCGGATGACCGTGCTGCTGCTCCCCGGCCAGGGCGGTCAGCGCGAGCGCATGGCTGCGGGTCTGTACGGCGTGCACCAGGAATTCACCACGACGATGGACGAGTTCTTCGGCTCGCTCGGCGCGGCGGGCGACCGGCTGGCCGCACAGTGGCTGCGCCCCGCGCCCCATGCGGGCCTCGACGAGGCGCAGGTCGCCCAGCCGCTGCTGCTCGGTGTGGGCTACGCGCTCGGCAGGGCGGTCGCGGCCACCACCGGTCCACCGCGGCTGCTGCTCGGGCACAGCGTCGGTGAACTCGCCGCCGCGTGCCTCGCCGGGGTGTTCCGGCACTCCGATCTGGGCCGACTCGCCGCGGCTCGGACCCGAGTCCTGGGGGACGACGGCCGGGGCGGGATGCTCGCGGTGGCCGCCGCGCCGGACGAGCTGCCCGTCGAGCTGGGCCCGGTCGTGGTCGCGGCGGTCAACGGCCCGCGGCAGACGGTGCTCGCCGGACCGTTCGACGCCCTGGAACGGGTACGCGACCGGCTGACGACCGCCGGCCGCACCGTGCTGCGGCTGCGCTCGGAACACGCCTTCCACAGCCCCGCGATGGAGGCCACCGCCCGGCGCTTCGCCCTGGAGGTGGCGGCCCTGCGTCCGGCTCCCGCCCGCGCCGCCCTGGTGTCCGGCCGCACGGCACGACCGCTGCGGGACCGGGAGGCGGTGGACGCCGCGTTCTGGGCCGACCAGCTCGCCCTGCCCGTGCGGTACTGGCCCGCGCTCGAGTCGCTGCTCGACACCTGGGGCAGCGATCCGGGGCTGCTGCTCATCGACGCGGCTCCCGACCGCTCGCTCGGTGCCCCGGCTCGCCGGCACCCCGCCGTCCGGTCCGGCGCGTCCCGTGTGCTGCCCCTCCTCGCGCCGGTCCGCGAGACCGGTGGGCCTGCGGACGCCGACGCGTTCGACCGGGCCATGGCGGCCGTCGACACGTGAGCCCGGCGGCGGATCAGGGCTCCGTGCCGGTGCGGACCGCGCGGAACGCCACGGTCACGACCAGCCCCGACGCCAGCGCGTACGCCCCGCGCAGTCCCGGCATCGCGAGCCGGGCATGCCGGACGTCCAGCCGCCCGCCGTCCGCCGTGGTGGGGGTGATGCGCACCTGCGCCTCCCGCAGGGTGAGGGGGTGGCCGTGCGCCGACCATGCCTTGTACGCGGCCTCCTTCGCGCTGAACAGCACCGTCTCCCACGGGATGTCCGCATCCTGTGAGGTACGCGGTTCCGGGAGCAGGCGGCGTTCCTCGGGTGTGGTCAGTGCGGCTGTCGCCCTGCGCGACAGCGGCCGCAGCCGCTCGGCGTCGACGCCCAAGGCGTCCGCGTCGGCGGCGAAGGCGACGGCCGCGGCGCGATAGCCGGGGCAGTGCGTGATGCTGCCCCGGATGCCCCGGGGCCAGCGCGGCGCCCCGTCCGGCCCGCGCAGCAGCGGACCGCGCAGTGGTGTCCCGAGGTCCGCGAGCGCCCGGCGGGCGCAGGCGCGTCCGGTGGCGAACTCGCGACGGCGCCGCTCCACCGCGGCCGCGGCCAGCAGCTGTCGCTCCGCCGGGTGAAGGCAGGCGAGGGGCGCGTCGGCGGAGGTCTCCGCCGAGCACGCCCATGCCGGGAGCAGTGCGCCGATCACGCGTAACACGTGGGCAGCCGGCCGCCGTTGAACTCCACCATCTCGCCGAAGATCCCCACCACGTCGAGGGGTTCGCCGTACGGGCCGCCGTTCAACTCCGCGTAGGCGCGGTGCAGGTTGCCCACGAGCCGCTCGGGATCCGTCCAGTCCTGGTAGGGGTGGGCGCCGAGCTGGCGCGCCGCCTCCAGCGGAGCGAGTCCGGCGGACTTCGCCCCCTCGGCCGTCGCGAGCAGCCAGCGCAGATACCGTTCCGTCTCGTCGAGCACGTCCGGGCCGCTCAGGGGACCGTGCCCACCGACCACCACACGCGGTGCGAGCCGGCGCAGGAACGCGAGGGTGCTCAGGGATCCGTGCAGGGATCCCATCAGGAGGAACGGCGTGCACCCCGACATCACGACGTCCCCCGCGAACAGCACACGGTCCTCGGGGAGCCACACGAGCGTGTCGCCGGTGGTGTGGGCCGGCCCGGGATGGAACAGCTGCACCGTCCGCCGGGCGAGGTGCAGGTCCATGTGACCGTCGTACGTCACGTCGGGCAGCCGCAGCTCCACCGCGCCCCAGTCGACGCCCGGCCACAGTCCGGTGAGGCCGAGCCCGGCGGCCGCCATCTCCTGCCGGGCCCGTTCGTGCGCCACGACCACCGTGCCCGGACCGCCGACCAGCGCGTTGCCGAACGTGTGGTCCCCGTGGAAGTGCGTATTGACGAGCAGGCGGGGTGCGGCGGCGCCGAGTCCGCGGACGGCGTCGCTCAGCCGGCGGGCGCGCGCCTCGGTGGCGGCGGTGTCCACGACCACCGGTCCACGGCCCTCGTCGAGCAGTACGCCGGCGTTGTTGACACACCAGCCGTCCGTCTCCTGAAGGTAGGCGTGGACCCCGTCCGCGATCTCCTCCAGGACGGCGGGTCCGTGCGCGGTGGAGGTCGACCCGCGGGCCCCGGTCACCGGGCCGCCTCCGCCGCCAGGTGGGCACCGCACCGGTCCAGCGTGCGCCGGCTGTTGCCGGCCAGCAGCGCCGCGGCCCGGTCCCGCGCGGCGGAGAGGGTGACGCCCGGTCCGAAGACCTCCTCCAGCGCGGCGGGATCGAGAGCGGCCTGGTGCACGGCGGTGACGTGGGTGTCGCCGTCGGTCTCCGACAGCAGCCAGGCGCCACTGTGGCCCAGCAGTCCGCGCGGAACCGTCGTCTGCTTGTAGACGATACGTTCGTCCGGGAAGCAGAGCCGGACCGACCGGGTACCGTGCACGGACCCGTCGTCGCTCCCGGTACGCATGTCGAGGGTCTGCACACGAGCGCCGCCGACCGTGACCTCGCTGTCCTCCTGGAGGTCGAGGGAGACGACGTGCGGTACGCGCGAGGGCCACAGGTCCGCCCGGTACAGGAAGTCGTAGACCTGGCGCAGCGGCGCCCGTACGACGCATTCGTCCCGGACGGTGAAGAACAGTTCTTCCAGGCCCTCGGGGTGCCCCGCCCAGCGGACCACCGCCGCGACCTCCGCCTCGCTGTTGCAGTCCAGTGCCTCGGCGACCGTCCCCCCGGTGTCCTGGGCGTCGGCCGTGAGCACCCACTCGTGTCCGAGGACGAGGCGCGTGGCACCGGCGCTCTCCTCGAAGCTCCAGTGGCCGCTCATCCACTCCAGCGGGGGTCCCGGCGTCTCCTGCCGGAAGTCGATGCGCAACCGCTCGTCGTCCAGCTTGCGCAGCGAGGTCCAGGTGCGGACCCCGGAGCCGACGACGGCCCAGAGCCGGATCCGCTCCGAGTCCCGGTCGCTCTCCAGGACTTCACCCGCCAGACACGGCGGGAAGAGGACCGGCCAGCGGGTCACGTCGGCGATCAGCCCGTAGCCGCGGCTGGCCGGGCCGGCGTACCGCGCTGTGTGCTCCGCGCTGTGCCGGGTGGTCGAATCGATCGGCATGGCCGACCCCTTCCCGAGTCAGTAGTTTCCGAGACCGCCGCAGACGTTGAGCGCCTGCGCGGTGATGGCGGCGGCCTCGTCGCTCACGAGGAAGCCGACGAACGCGGCCACTTCCTGGGGCTCCGTGTACCGGCCGATCGGGATCTTGGCCTCGAACCGCTCGAGGACGGTCTGCTCGTCGGTCCCCCACAGGGCGGCGTAGCCCCGACGCACCTCGCCCGCCATCTCCGTCTCGACATAGCCGGGGCAGACGGCGTTCACGGTGATGCCGGTCTTGGCCAGCTCCAGACCGAGGGCCTTGGTGAATCCGACCACGCCGTGCTTGGAGGCGGAGTACGGGGCGCCGAGCACGACGCCCTGCTTGCCTCCGGTCGAGGCGATACTGATGATGCGTCCGCTGCTGCGGCCGGTCATGCCGCCCGTGGTCAGTACCTCGCGGGTGACCAGGAAGACGCTGTTGAGATTGGTGTCGATCACGTCGTACCAGAGTTCGTCGGGGAGTTGTGCGGTCGGCCCACCGCCGCTGCGGCCCGCGTTGTTGACGAGCACCTCCACGGGGCCGAAGCGCTCGACGGCGGCCTCGACCCAGCCGCGGACCCGGGCCGGGTCGGTCACGTCGCAGACGGCGCCCGCGGCCGTGAGTCCGAGATCGGCGAGCCGTTCGACCTCTTCGTCGACGGCAGTCTCGTCGCGGGCGCAGAGGAACACCGGGTGTCCCCTGCGGGCGAGTTCCCGTGCGACGGAGCGGCCGATGCCCCGGGTTGCGCCGGTCACCAGTGCGGGTCCCCTGACCGGGGACGCTGGGGTTGTGTTCATGGCGGGGCTCCTCAAGCGGCGGTCGACAGGGCGTGGTTGACCAGCAGCAGGAAGGCCCGTGGCGTCACTGCCTCGGCCACGTCCTCGTCGCGCAGCACGACGTCATAGCGCTGCCCGACCGCCGCCGCCGTCTCCAGGACCGCGAGCGAGTCGTACCCGAGGTCCGTGAAGGGCACGTCGAGCACCGCTTCGGTGAGCTGGGTGTCCTCCTCGTCCCCGGCGCATTCGACGAGAATCGCGCGGAAGTCGGTGAAGAGCAGTTCTTTGCTGACGCCCTCTTCGAGGACCTGATCGTTCATGACGTGCCTCCCTCTTCTTGTCGCCGGTCGGCTCCGGTGACGACCAGAGCCGAGTTGAAGCCCCCGTGGCCCCGGGCCAGCACGAGCGCCGCACGGACCCGGACCGCGCGGGGTTCACCGCGCACGAGGTCGAGCCGGTGCCGCGGGACGGGCCGGTCGACGTGCGCGGTCGGGGGGATCAGGCCGTCACGCATGCTGAGCAGCGCGGCGGCGACGTCCACGGGTGGGCCTCCGCCGGTCAGCCGCCCGGTGAGTGTCTTGGGGGCGGTGACGGGTACGCCGTAGGGCCCGAAGAGCGCCTCGAGGGCGGCGGCTTCGATGTCGTCGAGCGCCGGCTGCGCCGCGGCGTCGGCGAACACCACGTCGATGTCGTCCGGCCGCAGACCCGCCTGGGCGATCGCCAGCCGCGCCGCGCGGGCCAGCCCAGGGGGCCGCCCCGTGCCGGGGCGCGGATCGAAGGTGGACGCGTGCCCGGCGAGCTGCCCGTACACCTGGCGGGCTCCGCGTTCCGCGGCCGCGGCCGCGCTCTCCACGACGAGGAGCGCGCCGCCCTCCCCCGGTACGTGCCCGGCCGCCGCCTCGTCGAACGGAAGGTACGCGCGCAGCGGATCGCGTACGCCCGAGAGCCGTCCGCCCGAGTGGTGGGAGAGCAACCCCCAGGGGTCCAGGGCGGATTCGACCCCGCCGGACACCACCAGTGCGGCGCCCTTGCCCAGCATGCGCCGGGCCTGCCCGAAGGTGTCGAGGCCGCCCGCCTGGTCCGCAACGATCACATTGCCCGGGCCGCGCAAACCGTGCCGGATGGAGATCTGTCCGGTGTTGACGGCGTAGAACCAGGCGAACGACTCGTAGACGCTGACGTGTTGTGGCCCCTTGGTCCACAGCTTGCGTACCTCGCGGTGGGTGAACTCGAAGCCCCCGGTCGCATTGGAGGTCGCCACACCGGCCGCGTAGTCGGGCAGTGCCGACACGTCGGCGCCCGAGTCCCGCAAGGCCCAGTCGGCGGCGACGAGCGCCAGGCGGGTGACCCGGTCCGTCTGCGGGAGCAGACGCCCCGGCAGCAGCGCGGCCGCGTCGAACCCGTCGACCACACCGGCGAGCGGCGAGGGGTAGCGGGCGGAGTCGTACCCCGGGACCATGCGGATGCCGGACTCGCCGCGCAGCGTCGCGTCCCACCACTGCGGTGTGCCGAGGCCGTTGGGGGCGATCACACCGATGCCGGTGACGACCGGAGCGGCTCCTGCGCCCACCGTCCGGTCCGCGACCGCAGGTGAAGCAGCCGTGGGAGGAGGGGTCATGCCGCCGCTCCTCGCCCACCACGCGGCTCCCGGGAGAGGACCATGGCGCTCTGGAATCCGCCGAAGCCGCTGCCGACCGTCAAGACGGTTCCGAGTTCGCGCTCACGCGCTTCGAGCGGCACGTAGTCGAGGTCGCACTCGGGATCCACCTCGTGCAGGTTGGCCGTGGGCGGCACGGCACCGTACTCCATGGCGAGGGCACAGGCGGCGATCTCGATGGTGCCGATCGCACCGAGCGAATGCCCGACCATCGACTTGATCGAGCTGACCGGTGTCCGGTACGCGTGCTCGCCGAGTGCCAGCTTGAAGGCCGCCGTCTCGTGCCGGTCGTTCTGTCTCGTGCCGGAACCATGGGCGTTGACGTAGTCGACGGCTTCGGGCACGAGCCGCGCCTCGTCCAGCGCCGCGGTGATCGCGTCCGCCATCTCCCGGCCGTCGGGCTTCAGGCCGGTCATGTGGAAGGCGTTGCACCGGGAGGCGTGCCCGTCGATGACCGCGTAGACATGGGCGTCCCGTGCGCGCGCGTGCTCGAGTTCCTCCAGGACGAGCATGGCCGCGCCCTCGGCGATGACGAATCCGTCCCGCGTGCGGTCGAAGGGACGGGAGGCGTGCTCCGGGTCGTCGTTCCGCGGCGAGGTGGCCTTGATCGCGTCGAAGCACGCCACGGCGACCGGCGAGACGGGGGCGTCGGCCGCGCCGGCGATCATCACGTCCGCGGCGCCCTCGACGATCAGGTCCCGCGCGTGGCCCACCGAGTCGATACCGGACGTACAGCCCGTGGAGATGACGGCGGTCGGCCCCTCCGCGCCCACCATCGCGGCGACCTCGGCCGCGAAGGAGCTGGGCACGAAGGCGTCATAGAGATGCGGCGACAGATACGTCCCGTCGACCTCCCACAGGCGGCCGCTGTCGCTGAGCACCAGGTACTCACGCTCCAGGCTGGTGGTGCCGCCGACGGCGGTGCCTACGCTGACGCCGATGCGCTCGGGGTCGAAGGCGTCGAGGTCGAGGCCGCTGTCCTCCAGGCACTCACGGGTGCTGAGTACGGCGAGTTGCGCGGCGCGGTCGAGACGCCGCAGCTCACGCGGTGTGAGGCTCTGCCGCTCGACGGAGAAGTCCACTTCTGCCGCCATCCGGGAGCGGAAGCGGGAGGCGTCGAAGCTGGAGATGGTGCGGGTGGCGGTACGTCCGGAGACCAGCAGATCCCAGAACGCCTTCCGGCCGACACCGCTGGGGGCCATGACGCCGATACCGGTGATGGCGACTGTTCGGCTCACTGGAGCAGCTCCTCGCAAGGCGTGTGGGTCATCGGTCCGCCGGGATCCTGGCGTCCACGTAGGCGATGAACGCGCCGGGCGTGCGCAGGTCGTCGAATGCCTCGTCCGGGATGGCGACCCGGTACTCGTCCTGTATGCGCATCGCGATCTCGTAGACGACCAGGGAGTCGTATCCCAGGTCGCCGAACTCCGTGCCGAGCACGGTCTCGTCCAGAGCGGTGACGTCCGCCCCTTCGAAGCAGAGCTCCACGACCTGCTGGAATTCGGTGAGGGTGAACCCGCTCATGACGCCCCTTCCGTTCGATGTGCCGTCACGGTCGGCGGCGGTGCTCGACTGGCAGTCGAGCACCGCTGGACGCGTGGCGCGGGCCGGAAGTCCCGGGCGACGAGGGCCGATCACCCAGCGCTCTCCACTACGCCTCTAGCCACCGCTCCCAGGCTTGGCTCGGCACAGGGCCCTGCGCCCACCCCGGACGGCCCCGGGCACCCGGGCACCCGGGACGTCACTCACAGAGATTGGGATGCCGCCGGATGAACTCGCTCCTCTTGACGCTGCTCGGGCCGGTCTTCGGACGCCCCAGTGGAATTCCGGGCCTCATCGGAGGCGCCATCATGCAGCGCGGAAACGCGGAACAGGAGGCATGGGCGGTCGAACACGCCGACCTGAAACCGGGCGACCAGGTGCTGGAGGTGGGCCCGGGGCCCGGCATCGGACTCGCACTGGCCGCCGAGGCAGTCGCGCCGGGTGGCCGTGCGATCGGTGTGGATCCGTCGGCCACGATGCGGGCCATGGCCCGGCAGCGCTGTGCCCTGCACCTCGCGGTCGGCCACGCAACGCTCCGGGAGGGGACCGCCGACGACACCGGTCTGCCCGACGAGTCGGTCACGGCCGTCCTGTCCGTCAACAACGTGACCTTGTGGGACCGCCCGGCGGCCTACGCGGAGTTGCAGCGCGTGCTCCGCCCCGGCGGCCGGCTGGTGATCGTGCATCACCGCCACACCATGAACACCACTCCGGAACAGCTCCACGACGAGCTGGTCAGAGCCGGCTTCGAGGACGTCACCCTCGATGTTCAGGGCCGCAGCATGGGCCGCGCCGCAGTCGGCATCCTGGCCCGCCGGGCCCGCGGCTGAGGCATCGGCTCCGCACAGCGGAGCCGCCCCGTCGTGTGTCGCGAGCGTGACCCGCGGACGGCACATCGCCTCGGCCATGGCGAGGCGGTCGCCGGTGGGTGGGAACCCTACCGGGTTCCCACCCACCGGGCACCGTGCTCGGCGGGATGCTTGGGCAGCATGACCCAGCGGGACACGACGAAGGTCACGGGAATCGCCGCCGCCGACGCCAGGAGCGGAGCGAAGCGGCTGCCGGCGTGAAGGACGTCGACGATCACGTAGACACCCCCGGTGGTGATCAGGAAATTGGTGACGTTGGTCAGCGGGAACAGCAGGAATTTCCGCCAGGTCGGCCGCGTCCGGTAGGTGAAACGCGCGTTCAGGAAAAAGGATCCGATCATACTGAGCAGGAATGCCAGAATATGCGCGGCCAGATACGGCAGCCGGGTGAGGAACAGCAGGTAAAGACCGTAGTACGTGGCCGTGTTGACGACACCGACCACAGCGAACGTGAAAATCTGTCTCGAGATCAAGGGATAAGGTCTTTCGTCCGTTCCACGTTGGTCGCCTTCACCAGGAAGTGCGGGCGCCCCTTCACCTCGTAGTAGATGCGGCCGGTGTACTCCCCGATGACTCCCAGCATGACCATCTGCACGCCGGCCAGGGCCGTGACGGCGGTGATGATGGTCACATACCCAGGGGTCTGGACCCCGTTGGCGAGCGCGGCGCCCACGATCCAGGCGGTGTACATGCCGGCGCACAGCAGCAGACCCATGCCGAGCCAGAGGGCCGCGCGCAGCGGCCGGTTGTTGAAGGAGAGCAGGCCGTCGAGGCCGTAGTTGAGCAGGCTGCGGAAGGACCAGGAGCTGCGGCCGGCCTCGCGCAGCGCGTTCTCGTACTCGAAGGTGGTGCTCGGGAAGCCGACCCAGGCGAACAGGCCCTTGGAGAAGCGATTGTACTCGGTGAGGCCCAGGATCGCGTCCACCACGCGGCGCGACAGCAGGCGGAAGTCGCCCACGCCGTCGACGAGTTCGACGTCGACCATACGGTTGATGAGCCGGTAGTACAGGCGGGCGGTGAGGGTGCGGGCGAGGCGGTCGCCGGTGCGGCTGCGCCTGGCGATGACCTGGTCGTAGCCCTGGTCGCGCAGTTCCACCATCCGCTTGATCAGCTCGGGCGGGTGCTGGAGGTCCGCGTCCATGACGACCACCGAGTCGCCCGAGGCGTGCCTCAGGCCCGCGAGCAGGGCCGCCTCCTTGCCGAAGTTGCGGCTGAAGGAGACGTACCGCACCCGGGAGTCGCACTCGGCGAGGCGCTTGAGGACGGCGAGGGTGCGGTCGCGGCTGCCGTCGTCGACGTACACGAACTCCATGTCGTGGCCGAGCGGCAGCAGCTCGTCGGCGATCTTCCGGACCTCCTCGTGGAACCGTTCGAGGACGTCTTCCTCGTTGTAGCAGGGAGCGACGATCGATATCAGCATGGCGGTCCCCCAGGGGCGCGGTCAGAGAGCGGTGGTCACGCGCTCGCGTGCCGGTGTGGTCGTGGACGGTGCCGGGGCGCGTCGGCGGCGGACGGCGGTGAGGGTGGCGAGCAGGGCGAGCGTGAGGAGCGAGGCGCCCCCGACGGCCGCGCCCAGGCGCAGGCCGGGCGGGTGGAAGGTGCAGTTCAGCGAGGTCGAGGTGCCGTCGAGGGGGACGGCGATCAGGCCGTGGTACTCCCCCGCGGGCCGGTCCGGTCCGTCGCCCGTGGCGCACCGCCAGCCGGCGATCCGGGGCGCGGCGACGACGGCGATGCCCTTGCTGCCCGCCGGCAGTTCGGCCCGGAGGGTGCCGTCGGAGACGGTCACCTCGGTGGCGCCGGTGGCCTTGAGGTGGGCGGCCGCCGCGCGCAGGCGTGCGGTGTCCAGGCAACCGACGGCGCCACCGGGGATGCGGCCGGGGCGGTCCGGGGACAGTCCGATGCGCAGCCGACCGGACGCCGGGGCGGTGCCGAGGGGCGCCATGGCGGCGCGGTTGCGCGGGAACGCGAAGCGGAAGCGGGCGTCGGTGCCGGTGCTGCTGCCGGTGCCGTCCAGACGTGCGGTGCCCGAGTAGTCCGGGGCCCACAGGTACACCTGACTGCCGGCCGGGCAACGAGCCGTGATCGTCGGCTTGACCTTGGCGTTCCCCGACCCGACCCGGCGTCCCGGGGCCGGCTTTCCGGCGTCGTCGTGGACGGCGACGCCGGGCAGGGTGTAGACGCGGCTGCCGAGCAGCAGCTCCTGGTTGCGGTACGGCGACGGCCCGAAGGAGGCCCGGTCGGGCTCGGTCCGTACCGTCACCAGGGGCGGCACGTCCCGCCGGGACACGGTCGGCGGGCCGCCGCCCGGCGGCACGTGCTTCTGGTGCGGGTCCGGCGGCGAGTGCACCCGGGCGCCGACCGAGAAGATGACGTCGGTGACGGCGTCGTCCAGGCTCTGCACGCTCCGGCCGCGCGAGGTCCAGCCGTCGCCGAGCGCGGTGAGCGTGCGGCTGAGGACGTCGGAGGTCAGGCTGCTGTAGTACTGGGCACCCTGGCCGCCGACCAGCATCGGGTCGTTGCCGACGGTCTGCTCGCGTCCGGGGTCGGTGCGGTACCGGGGCCAGCCGTCGGCGTCCGCGATCGCGTCCGCCTGCCACTGCTGCCGCCGGCCCCAGGGCGCGTAGTCGTCCATGTGCCCGAGGCGGAGCCGGGTGGCCACGGCGGAGGTGGCGGCGGTCTCACCGAGCTGCGCGCCGAGCAGGAGTACGACGGCCAGGGCGGCCGTCCGGGAGCGCTGCCCGGCGTCGGCGCGGCCCAGCAGGGCGAGTCCGCCGAGCGTGCCGGCGGTGGCGAGCACCAGCACCGGCCAGGCGAAGGGGCGTACCAGGTCGCTGCGGCTCGCCACGAGGGTGATCAGGGCGAGCAGCCCGGTCGCCGACGCGAGCGCGCGCCGGCCGGGCCACCCGTAGGACAGGGTGTGCCAGGCGGCGATCACCAGCAGTCCGCACAGCACGAAGGCCTGGCGGTAGGGGCTGCCCTGCGGGGTGGCGAAGGCGTGCCAGACCAGATGGGTCGGCGCCCACTGCATCGACAGGGTCATCGCGAGCACGAGGAGTGTCCAGCCCGTGCGCACCCGGGCGGGGACCGCCCGGTGGAACGGCAGGGCGAGGGCGAGCAGCAGGGCCGTGATCCCCACGTAGACGGCCGGGGAGCCGAAGCCGTACGTCGTCGGCAGCAGCCGGGCGAACAGGTCCTCGCTTCCCACCGGGGCGAACTGGCGGACGCGGCCCGGGTAGGCGTGCTTGGTTCCGAAGTAGACGACCGTCACCAGCGGGGCGGCGAGGCCCACGCCGAGGGCGACGGTGAGGGCGGCACGGCCCGCCGCCGCGAGCGCCCGCCGGCGGGGCAGGTCCGCCAGCAGCAGGCGGAGCAGCAGGACCAGGCCGGCGCCGAGCGTGGCCATGTAGGCGGTGTAGAAGTTCGCGATCCAGGCCAGGGCCACGATGAGGACGCCGAGGTGGCGGCGGCGTCCGTCGAGGGCCCATTCGCCGACCAGGCAGAGCAGGGGCAGCGCGATGAGGCCGTCGAGCCACATCGGGTTGTAGGAGGCGTCGGCGACGCTCCAGCCGCACAGGGCGTACGAGGCACCGAGCAGGCCGGCCGCCCACCAGCGGCCGGGCCGCAGGGCGAGCAGCAGGAAGGCCATGGCGGCCGCGGCCGAGGCGGTCTTCAGGACGGTGATCGCATACACCGCGAGGTCCGTCTCGTCCCGCGGGAAGACGCCCACGAGCAGGGCGAACGGGCTGCCGAGATAGGTGCCGAGGTCGGGCAGGAAGCTGGAGCCGTAGCCCGACTGCCAGTTGACCAGGAGACCGCCGTCGGCCCTGCCGTGCAACAGGTCCCACAGGTGCGCATGGAAGGGCACGTACTGGTTGCCCAGGTCGTTGACGCTTCGGGTACGGGGGCCGAAGGGGTAGCTCCGGGCGATGACGTCAGCGGCGCAGAACGCCGTGATCGTCACGGCCGCCGCGAGCAGGGCGGCGGCCCGCCTCGGTCGGGATATCTCTTTCACACCCTGTTCCTGTCCGGGTGTCGCCGCGCGTTGCAACGCATTTTCTTCGGTCCCCCACGGAATATGTGCCTCATGCATTCGCCGTCTTAGACGGGACACGTTTCCTGTTGGTTGTGCGCTCACCAAAAAGTGAGGCGACTTCTTCCGAATACGGGAAACACCGCATGAATTTCATGACGACCAGGAAAACTCAGACTTTCCGGAAGGTGTTTTCAAGGTGAACCGAACCGTGCTTGACCTGGAGTGCACTCCAGGTTCTACCGTTCTTGTCATGACCAGCGGACAGCCCCTCCCGCAGGGCCGGGAGCCGTTCTTGACCATCGCCCAGGTGGCCGAGCGCACCGGCCTCTCGCACGACACCCTGCGCTACTACGAGAAGGCAGGCCTGATCGAGCGGGTCGGCCGGACCACCGGCAACCAGCGCCGCTACCAGGCGGCCGACCTCGCCTGGCTGGAGTTCCTGCTGCGGCTGCGCGAGACCGGCATGCCGATCGCCGACATGCAGCACTTCGCACGGCTGCGGGCACAGGGGGACGCGACGGTCGCCGACCGGCTGGCGATGCTCCGCGAGCACCGCGCCGAACTCGCCGACCGCATCCGGGCGCTGACGCACAACGCGGTCGCACTGGACGACAAGATCGATCACTATGAACGGCTGCTGGACGAGACGCAGCCGGGGACGGACGAGCTGACATGAGCGAGAGCACCACCCGTGACGAGCGGTTCACCCACGGTCTGGACGTCCTGAAGAGGGTGGACGGCGAGGCCGGGCAGCGGGTCGTCGACTCGCTCGCGGACATCAGCCCGGAGCTGGGGCACCAGATCGTCTCCTGGGCCTTCGGGGAGATCTACGACCGTCCCGGGCTCGCCCCGCGCGACCGCCAGCTGGTCACGCTGGGCATGCTCACCGCCCTGGGCGGCTGCGAGGCCCAGCTGGACGTGCATGTGAACGCGGCCCTCAACGTGGGCCTCACGCCCGAGCAGATCACGGAGGCACTGCTGCACTCCGCCGTCTACTGCGGCATACCGAAGGCGCTCAACGCCACCTTCGCCGCGAAGAAGGTCTTCGCCGAGCGCGGGCTGCTGCCGCTCGGACAGCAGCCCGCGCAGGCGGACGCGACGCCTACTTCTGCTTGATCCTCAGGAAGGTGACGGAGTTCGCCGGGAAGGTGTACGTGAACCTCCCCGCGACTCCGGTGAAGGTGGACGTCTCCGGGGCGACCGCCGTGGACGTCTCGGTGTTCACCGCGCCGGGCGCGGCGGCGAGCGTGGTCACCTCGGCCTTGGAGGCGACCCTGGCGCCGTCCAGGTCGATGGCCGTACGGGCCGCCGAGGCCTGGGCGTTGACGACCTTGACGATCAGCTCACCGGTCCTCGCGTCCCGGGTGACGACCTGGCGGAACGGCTCGGCCGGCCTGTCATCGGTGAAGCTGCCCCACTGCTGCCCGTCGAGGTAGAGGGTGACCTGGCGGCCGCGCACCTTGACGTCGATGTCGTAGGCGCGGCCCGTCTCGACCGAGCCCGCCTTCGAGAGCAGCGTGGACTTGCCGCCGTCCGCGGCCTGCTCGACGGCGCTCTGGGTGTTGTTCCAGCCGCCCAGGTTCCACCAGTAGTAGTTCCCGGTGTCCTTGACGCCGAAGGCGACGAGGAAGCCCTCCTTGCCGGACTTCTTGGTGGCCTTCACGTGCAGGTCGTAGTCGTGCCAGGACGGGTCGCCCGCCTGGACCATGGTGTTCTCGGCCGCGTCGTCCGTCTGGACGTAGGCCCCGTCCCGGACGCTCCAGCTGCCGGTTCCGGTGTGGGTCCACTTCGACGCGTCGCCGGAGAAGTCGTCGCCGAACAGCGTGCTCCCGTCGGCGGCGGTGACCTGCACGTCATCGTAGGCGGCGCTGGTGTTCCAGGTGGACAGGCCGACGGCGCCGCTGATCGGGCCGCTGACGTCCGGGGTCGTGGTGGCGGTGGAGGGCACCACCCGGCTGCCCACGTTGTTCATGAACAGCTTCTGGACCTCGTAGTTGGCCGAGCCCCAGGAGGCGTGGTTGTTGAACCACACCATGTCCGGGCTCCACTGCACGTAGTCCTCGTTGGCGAACAGCGGCGCGTAGGAGGCCAGCTTGACGACGTCCGCGTTGCGTTCCAGGCCGGTCATGTAGGCCGCTTCGGCGAGACCGTTCTTGAAGGCGTTGCCCTGGGAGGCGTACTCGCCGAGGAAGACCTTCGGGCCGCTGCGGTCGTAGGAGTCGTAGCGGTCGTTGTTCTGCAGGAACCACTGCGGGCTGTTGTAGTAGTGCTCGTCGACCATGTCGACCTTGGCGTCCCGGTTGAGCTTCCAGGCCGTGTCGAAGGTCGAGCCGGAGTCGTCCGGGCCGGAGTTGGAGATCACCTGCACGGAGGGGTACTTCGCCTGGACGGCCGCGCGGAACTGCTGGAAGCGGGCGAAGAACTCGTTCGGGAGGTTCTCCTCGTTGCCGACCTCGATGTGGGTGAGGTGGAAGGGCTTCGGGTGGCCCATCTCGGCCCGCACCTTGCCCCAGGTCGAGGACGCCGGGCCGTTGGCGAACTCGATGAGGTCGAGGGTGTCCCGGATGTGCCGTTCGAGCAGCGCGTCGTCGGCGACGGCCTTGTTCTGGCCGCAGCCGGTCACCAGGGCGGGGACGACGGGCAGGGGCATGGCGCCGATGTCCTCGGCGAGGCGGAAGTACTCGTAGTAGCCGAGGCCGTACGACTGGTTGTAGCCCCAGAAGTTGGAGTTCGTCGCCCGCTTCTCGACCGGGCCGACGGTGTCCTTCCACTGGTAGGAGCGCTTGCGCTGCCAGCCGGAGGCCTCGCTGTAGTCCTGCATGGAGCCCGTGTTGACCAGGCAGCCGCCGGGGAAGCGGACGAAGCCCGGGTGCAGGGCGGCGACCTTCTCGGCGAGGTCCTTGCGCAGGCCGTTCGGCTCGTGCTTGTAGGTGTCGCGCGGGAAGAGGGACACCATGTCGAGGGCGGCCGCGGCCGAGGAGGCGACGGTGAGGCGGCCGGTGGTGCTGGTGCGGGTCGCGGTGACGGTGGCCCGGTACTGGGCCCAGCCGCTCTTCTTGACGGCGATCTGCCGTGGGGCCGCGAGGGTTCCGCCCGCGTCCTGGAGGGACACGGTGAGCGTGGTGCCCGCCTCCGCGCGGGCCCACACCGAGAAGTCGTACTTCTTGCCGTCCTGCACGGCGATGCCGGTGTTGTAGCCGGAGTTGGTGACCGCCGAACCGGCGCCCAGGGAGAGGTAGTCGCGGTTGCGGTCACCCAAGCGGCCCGCGTCGTTCACGACCTGCGCGGTACCGGTGACCGTCCAGGCGGTCAGAGGTGTGTACGACCGGTTGTCGTCGGTGGAGTACTCGAAGGACCGGTTCTGCACGAGTTCGGCGTACAGGCCGCCGTCGGCCGCACGGTTGATGTCCTCGAAGAAGACGCCGTACATCGACTTGTCGATCTGTGTGCCCCGGGCGGCGGGGTCGACGGTGATCGAGTAGTCCGTGACGTCGGCGGCGTGGGCGGGGGCCGGGACGGCGGCGACAGCGAGGAGGAAAGCGCTTGCCGTGAGGCCGAGTCTCAGCCTGGTGCGGGTGGTGCGTGACATGGATACTCCGCGGCTCTTGATAGTTCGAAATATCAGACACTGGTCAGCACTTCGAACGGCAAGATAGGGAAGAGGTATGAGCACGTCAATGGGACGGACGGACAGGGGTGACGATGGGCGAGTTCTGGCCCGTGGCCGACGTGCTGGTCCATCTGGCCGGGCGCTGGCGGGTGGAGCGGAGCGTGCGGGATCTGGCGAGCGGGGACGAGGGCCGCTTCGAAGGCGTCACTGTCTTCAGTCCGCTCGACGGCGGCGGGCTGCTGCACGAGGAGTCGGGAACGTTCACCTGGCAGGGCGTGGCACGGCCCGCGACCCGGACCCTGCGCTTTCTGCCCGGGGCCGCGCCGGGCACGGCGGACGTGCGGTTCGCGGACGGCCGGCCCTTCCACGACCTGGACCTGACCTCGGGGCGGTACGTCGTCGGCCATCCCTGCGCGGCCGACCTCTACCGGGGCGAGTTCACCGTGACGGACGCCGACCACTGGGGCACGGTGTGGCGGGTGGGCGGACCGGCCAAGGACCTGGTGCTGACCACGGCCTACGCGCGCGTGCGCTGAGCCGACGCGGCCTCGAAGCGGAGGTTCCAGCGACCCGCCCGACCCGTCACCGTGGTCGTCGACAGCGGGCGGACGTCGATGTTCCAGTAGGTCGCCGGCGGTGCCTTGAGGGCGTACACCAGGGCGGCCCGGATCACCGAGGGCTCGGCGACGGCGACGATCCGGCCGCCGTCGTCCGCCGGCCGGGTGTCGAGCCAGCCGCCGACCCGGGATATGAAGGCCAGCAGCGACTCGCCGCCGTGCGGGGTCGAGCGCGGATCGGCGAGCCAGGCGTCCACGGCGTCCGGCTCCCGGGCCATCGCCTCGCCCAGCGTCAGCCCGCGCCAGCGGCCCATGTCGCAGTCGCGCAGGGCGAGCTGGACCAGCGGGGCGTACCCCAGGGCGTCCCCGGTGGCACGGCTGCGCGGGGTCGGGGAGCAGTAGCGCAGCTCGGCCGCCGCCAACGGCAGCAGGTCACCGGCGACGCGCTGCACCTCGTCCCAGCCGGCCTGGTCCAGCGGCCGGTCGTCCTCGAAGCGCTCCGCGAGCAGCGGGGAACTGCGCGCGGCCGCGACGAACGTCACCCGAAGTGGCATGCGGTGATGGTGAGCCCCGGGTGTGCGCAGGTCAAGGGCTGCCGCCCGCCGGCTACCCGGGGTGAGCGAGCGCTTACTCGAAGGGGTGTGCCATCCACTGGTCCGGGCGGTCCAGCGGGCGGAAGCCCAGCTTCTCGTAGACCCCGTGCGCATCCTCCGTGGCGAGCAGCATGCGGCGCAGTCCGAAGGGCCGCAGGTGGTCCCGGATGCGGCCGACGAAGGCCGTGCCGACGCCCTTTCCGCGCACCGAGGGGTCGACGTAGACGTCGGCGAGCCAGGCGAACAGCGCCCGGTCGGTCACCACGCGCGCGTACGCCACCTGCTCGCCCGAGGCCGTGGCGTACACCCCGAAGTTGATCGAGGACGCCATCGCCTGCTCGTGCTTCTCCCGGGAGCGGCCGATCGCCCAGTACGCGTCGGTCGACAGCCAGCCGTGCACACGGTCGACGTCGACGCGTGCCGTGTCGGCGGAGAACTCGTAGCCGTCCGGGAGATCGGGTGCCTCGCTCATGCGGTGATCCTCACAGCGCGGCAGACCGGCGTCGACCGGATTTCCCACCAGGCCGTCAGAACACCTCGTCACACGCGGCCCGCAACCGCCGTACCCCCTCCGCGATCTCTCCCGTCCCCGCCACCGCCGCGAAGCTCAGACGCAGGTGGCCCGCGGGAGGTTCGGCGCTGAAGTAGGGGCGGCCGGGGGTGAGGGCCACGCCCGCGCGCAGGGCGGCGGCGGTCAGGGACGCCTCTGCCCCGGAGCCGAAGGCCCGGGAGATGCCCCCGGTGCCGTCGGGGAGGCGGAGCCAGAGGTGGTAGCCGCCGGACGGGATGTGGGGCAGGGCGAGTTCGGGGAGGTGACGGGCGAGTTCTGTCGTCATGGTGTCGCGGCGGGTCTTCAGCTCGGCCGACAGCGCCCGCAGATGGCGCGGCCAGGCCGGTGAGCCGACGAGTTCCAGGGCGGCCTCCTGGAGCGGCCGGGGGACGAAGAAGCTGTCCACGACCTGGATGGCGCGCAGGCGTTCCAGTACCGGCCCGCGGGCGGCCAGTGCGCTCACCCGGAAACTGGGCGAGGTCGCCTTGGTCAGCGAGCCGACGTGGACGACGACGCCGTCGGGGTCGTCGGCGGCCAGCGGGCGGGGCAGCGGGCCCGCGTCGGCGTGCACGAGGCGTCGTACGAAGTCGTCCTCGACGACGAACGCGCCCGCCGACCGGGCGATGCTCAGCACCTCGGCGCGGCGCTCGGGTGCCAGGACCGCACCGGTCGGGTTCTGGAACAGGGGCTGGCAGACGAAGACCCGGGCGCCGGTGGCGCGGAAGGCGTCGGCGAGGAGGTCGGGGCGCACGCCGTCGGGGTCGAGCGGCACCGGGACCGGGCGCAGGCCGGCCGCGCGGGCCAGGGCCAGCATGCCGGGGTAGGTGGGCGACTCCACGAGGACCGTTGCACCGGGCGGGGCCAGGGCCCGCAAGGCCGTGGCCAGTGCGGCCTGGCCGCCGGCGGCGATCAGCACCTCGGCCGCGGTGACGGAACCGCCGATGCCGCGCGCGAACCACTCCCGCAGCTCCGGCAGCCCCTCCAGCGGTGGCCTCCCCCAGGCGCCGGGCCGCCGTCCCGCCCGGGCGAGGGCCGCGGCCATGGCGCGCTCGGGCTGGAGCGAGGGATGCAGATAGCCGCCGTTGAACTCCAGCACGCCGGGCGGCGGGGTGGTGAGCGAGACCGTGACCCCGGACGCGTCCACCGTGCGCGGTACGAGGTCGTCGGCGCCGTCGGCGCTCAGTACGACCTCCTGCCAGGAGGTGTCCCCGGCCGGCGCGGCGGCCGGGCGCGGCCGCGCACGGAAGGCGCCGGCGCCGGGTCGGGTGACGACCAGTCCCTCGGCGGCCAGCTGGCCCAGGGCTCGGGAGACGGTCACCGGGCTCACCCGGAACCGATCGACCAGTGCCCGACTCGACGGGAGCTTTCCACCAGGTGAGTAGCGGTCCAGTTCCCGTCTGAGCTGTTCTGCCAGTTCACTGACGCTGCTACGCTCATGCATGAGAGTACAGAGTAGCGCTACTACCGCGACAGCGATAGCGGTCCCCGCCCCGCGCGAGCACCCGTCCCTCGGCACCGGCCAGGCCGCTCTCGGTGTGATCGCCTTCTCCCTCACCTTCCCGTCCACCGCCTGGGGCCTGGAGAGCTTCGGTCCCTGGTCCCTGGTGGCGCTGCGCAGCGTGCTCGCGGCGCTCGTCGCGGGCGCATGTCTGCTGGTTCTGCGGGTGCCGATGCCCGAGCGCCGGCACCTGCCGGGCCTCGCGGTCGTCGCCGCCGGCGTGGTGCTCGGCTTCCCGCTGCTGACCACGCTCGCCCTGCAGACGTCGACCACGTCCCATGCCGCCGTCGTGGTGGGCCTGCTGCCGCTGACCACCGCCGCCTGCTCGGCCCTGCGCATGGGCCACCGGCTCTCGCGGCGGTTCTGGCTGGCGGCCCTGGCGGGAGCGGCTGCCGTGCTCGCCTTCACCGTCGTCCAGAGCGGCGGCGCGCTCACCGCGGCAGACGGCTGCCTGTTCGCCGCGCTGCTGGTGTGCGCGGCCGGATACACCGAGGGCGGGCGGCTGGCCCGGGTCATGCCCGGCTGGCAGGTCGTCGGCTGGGCGCTGGTGCTGTGCCTGCCGCTGAGCGTGCCGGCCGCCGCACTGGCTCTGTCGTACGAGCCGATGCACCTGACCGGGCACGGTGTGGCGGGTCTGGTGTGGGTGTCGGTGGTCTCGCAGTTCCTCGGTCTTGTCGTCTGGTACCGCGGGATGGCGGCCATCGGGATCCCGAAGGCCAGCCAGTTGCAGTTGGCCCAGCCGCTGCTCACACTGGTGTGGTCGGCGCTGCTGCTGGGCGAGCACCTTACTGCGGCCGCTCCGCTGACCGCTGTCGCCGTGCTCGTCTGCATCGCCGTCACCCAACGGTCGTGACCGTGAGGAGGGCCTGATGCGCGCAACCGTGGGCGACCAGCTTGTCCAGCACGGCAGGGTGGTCGGCCAGCACGACCACATCTCGGAAGTCGTGGAAGTACTGGGCTCCGAGGGCAAGCCTCCGTACCGCGTCCGCTTCGAGGACGGGCACGAGGCGATCATGTCCCCCGGTCCCGACTGCCAGGTCAAGCACAGGGACGAGGAACACCACTAGATCAGCTACATCAGCGAGGTGGCGTCGCCGGCTGCCGGTAGTGGTCGGCGACCACCCGCGCCATCGCCCCGATCGGATCCGCGGCCACCTCCTTGGCGGCGAAGAACACATGCCCGCGTACCTGCGGATACCTGGCGGCGAGCGTGAGGTGCCGGGACAGCTCGACCGGGTCCTGCCACGGCGAGGGCTGCCCCGCCGCACCCGCCTTGTACAACGCCTCACCGAGGTACAGGTGTGTCTTGGTGCCCTCGGCCACCTTCGCCCACCAGGCGACCAGGGTCGCGTAGTCGGCGGCGGCGAAGCCGATGTGCCAGTAGAGCTGCGGGACGATGTAGTCGATCCAGTGCTTGCGCACCCACGTGCGGGTGTCCGCGTGCAGATCGTCGTACGTCTGGACGCCCGCCCGTGTGTCCGAGCCGCGGGAGTCGGTCGCGGCGTTGCGCCACACCCCGAAGGGACTGATCCCGAAGCGGGTGCCGGGCCGGATCCGCTTGACGCCCGCCGCCATCTCCTTGACCAGCTTGTCCGTGTTGTCGCGACGCCAGGCGGCCCGGGTGGAGAAGTCGCCGCCGTACCGGTCGAAGGCGTCGTCGTCGTCGAAGGTCTGTCCGGCGACCGGGTACGGGTAGAAGTAGTCGTCGAAGTGGACCGCGTCGACCGGGTACCTGGCGACGGCGTCGAGCATGGCCTGCTGCACGAAGGCCCGGACCTCGGGCAGGCCCGGGTTGTAGTAGAGCTTCCCGCCGTACGGCACCACCCAGTCCGGATGCTTGCGGGCCGGGTGCGAGGCGGCCAGCCGGCTCGGGTCGGTGTGGTTGGCGACGCGGTACGGGTTGAACCAGGCGTGCAGCTTCAGACCGCGGGCGTGGGCCTCCTGCACGGCGGCACCCAGCGGGTCCCAGCCCGGGTTCTCGCCCTGCGTGCCGGTGAGGTACTCGGACCACGGCTCGTACGGTGAGGGCCACAGGGCGTCCGCCGTGGGCCGCACCTGGAGGACCACCGTGTTGAGCCGGTCGCGCACCGCCCTGTCCAGGTGGCGGATCAGCTCCTCGCGCTGCGCGGCGGCGGTCAGGCCGCGCCGCGAGGGCCAGTCGCGGTTGGACACGGTCGCCACCCACATGCCCCGCATCTCGGCGGCCGCGCGCGCCCCCGGTCCGTCCGGGTACCGCCGGCCCGACGCCGCCGCGGCGGCCGGGTCCGCCGCGGCGCTCCCGGCCGCCGCGAGCGTCGACAGCGCCGCCAGCGCGAACGCGCGGCGTGACATTCGCCCCATCTGCACACCCCCATAACGCTTCGGATCCGTGTCGTCACGGATCGTTCCGCGCCCCAGGATGCCCCCACCCGGGCGATCGATCATCGATACTTGGCGGTAACGTGCACGATCGGAGCAGGCGCCGAACCCGGAGTTCCTGCCGAGCCGGAGAACCAGCGAAGGGGACGATGTGACGGGCATCCCAGGGGGAGACATTGCGCGCGTCGGAGTCGTGGGCTGCGGCCAGATGGGCGCGGGCATCGCCGAGGTGTGCGCCCGCGCGGGACTGGACGTGAGGGTCGCCGAGACCACCGGCGAGGCCCTGGAGATCGGCCGTACCCGGCTGTTCAACTCCCTGACCAAGGCCGCCGAGCGCGGCAAGATCAGCGAGGAGGAGCGGGACGCCACGCTGGCGCGGCTGAGCTTCACCACCGACCTGGGGGAGTTCGCCGACCGCGATCTCGTGATCGAGGCCGTCGTGGAGAACGAGCAGGTGAAGACGGAGATCTTCCAGGTGCTCGACCAGGTGGTGACCCGGCCGGATGCGATCCTGGCCTCCAACACCTCCTCCATCCCGCTGGTGAAGCTGGCGGTCACCACCTCGCGCCCCGACCACGTCGTCGGCATCCACTTCTTCAACCCGGCCCCGGTGCAGCAACTGGTCGAGCTGATCCCGGCGCTCACCACCTCCGAGGGCACGCTCGGCCGTGCGCAGCTGTTCGCCGAGAAGGTGCTCGGCAAGCACGCCATCCGCGCCCAGGACCGCTCGGGCTTCGTCGTCAACGCGCTGCTGGTGCCCTACCTGCTGTCCGCGATCCGCATGTTCGAGTCGGGCATCGCGAGCCGCGAGGCCATCGACAACGGCATGGAGATGGGCTGCGCCCACCCGATGGGCCCGCTGAAGCTGTCCGACCTGATCGGGCTGGACACCGTCGTCTCCATCGCCAACTCGATGTACGCCGAATACAAGGAGCCGCTGTACGCCGCTCCCCCGCTCCTCCAGCGCATGGTCGAGGCGGGCCGGCTCGGCCGGAAGTCCGGCTCGGGCTTCTACACCTACGGCTGATTACTCCCCGCGACACCTGTGTGCCCGGCACCCATCTCGGTGCCGGGCACACGTGTTTCACACACCGTGTGCGCGCCGGGCACGCATATGCCCTTCGCACACGCTCCCCACGCGCCCACCAGGCGAGTTCACTCTTCATGCGCATGCAAGGGATGCGGAACAACCAGATTCGACTACGGAAAGGAGTGGACTCGTGACCGCCGATCCGGAGCATCCCGTGGTCCATGGAGAACTCGCAGAGTTACGGCGCCGCCTCGACGTGGCGTACGCCCGAGTCGAGGGAGGACTCGCCCTGCTCAGCCACCGCGCCAAGGAGACCGCCAAGGAAGTGGACGAGCTGCACACCCGCATGAGCTCGCTGGAACACGCACGCTGGCCACTGCCCTCGGTCGCCGCGCTCACCGCCCTGGGAGCGCTGGTCGTGACGGTCTGGCAGGCGCTGGCCCACTAGGCATCGGCGAGCCTGAGGTGGTGCAGCAGGAGTAACGCGGCCGCCATGTTGGCGGCCGGGACCTCCCCTCGGGCGATCAGGTCGGGGACGACTTTGAGCGGGACCCATTCACGGCGGTCCGACTCGAAGTCGTCCACGGGATGTCCGACGTACTCGGCCCGCTCGGACCAGTAGATGTGGTGCCGGGCGTCGGTGAGGCCGTTGGACGGCTCCACGCTCATCAGGTGGTGCAGGGGTCCCGGCCGCCAGCCGGTCTCCTCCTCCAGTTCCCTGGCGGCCGCGCTCGCGATGTCCTCGCCGTCCTCCACCACACCCGCGGCCAGTTCCCAGCCCCAGCTGTCGGTGATGAACCGGTGGCGCCACAGGAGCAGGACTTCGTTGGCCTCGTTGACCACCGTGGCGACGGCGACCGGCCGCAGCCGGATCAGGAAGTGGTCGAGATGCCGGCCGTCCGGCAGCTCGACATCTGCGAGGTTGACGCTGAACCAGCGGTTTTCATACACAGTTTGTTCGTTCTGTTTCGTCCACTGCACGGTTCTGCCACCTTCCGACGAGTAAGTGGCAATATCGCAGCAGGGACTATGTACCTACAGGGCGTCTACAGCGGTACGCGCAGTGCGCCGTCGATGAGTTCGGCGGCTTCGGCGGTTCCGGCCGAGCCGCAGCGCACCAGGTGCTCGCGTACCGCGCGGAGTCTGTCGCGCAGCCGCTGGGACTCCATCCCGCGGGCCTGCTCGGCCATCTGCACCGCGGTGGCCACCGCCTTGTCCGCGTTTCCCTGGCGCAGTTCGATGGTGCTGAGCATGGCGAGCCGGTGCACCCGGCCCCGGTCGTGGGCGGGGTTGTCGACCGCGGCCGCCGCGTGCTCCCCGGCGGCGGCGAGTTCACCGAGGCTGAGCAGCGCCTCGGCCACCTGGACGTTGACCAGGCCGGGCTGAACGTAACCGGTCTCGTCGGGCTCGTACCCGCGCCGGATGCGATCGGCGGCCGTCTCGGCGCGCCGGATGCAGGACAGGGCGCTGCCGCTGTCGCCGAGGTGGGCGTACGCCTTGGCCTGCATCGCGTACAGGTCGGAGGCGAGGGCCGGGGTGATGTGCTTGCCGGCGGCGCGCAGCGCGGCCTCGGCGAAGGCGACGGCCTGGCGGTACTCCTTCATGAACAGCGCCTGGTTGACGAGCAGCGCGATGACATAGGCCCCGAGTCCCCGGTCCCCGCTGGCTTTTGCCAGCCTCAGCGCCTGGTGGAAGTAGCGCTGGGCGAGGCCGTGCGCGTCGGAGTCGTACGCGCAGATGCCCGCGATCGCCACCAACCCACCGGTGGCACGGTGCAGTTGACGGCCCGTGGCGTCGGTGTAGCTGCCGCGCAGCAGCGGGGCCGCCTCGGCATTGAGGAAGCCGACGATGCGGGTGCGGGTCGCGATGCCGCCGGCCTTGCGGTACATCTGCTCGTAGTGGCTGCGGGCGGCGCGCAGCATCTCGATGTCGGCCACGGTGACCCGGTGCCGGCCGCCCCGGGAGACGTCCACGTCCTCGGGCGGGTTCTCCCACTCCCACACCGGCATGACGGCGGGGGTGCCGGTGACCGCGGGAGCGCCGAGCACATGCGGGCGCTGCTGTTCGTCGGAGCGCCACAGAGCGGTGGCGCGCTCCACGAAGCCGGAGAGCGAGCCGGTGTGCGGGGTGCTCGGCTCGCCGGGGACCCCGAGGCCGATGTCGTCCAGGGTGACCGGCCGGTGCAGCCGTCCGGCGAGCACCTCGCAGATCAGATCGGGCACTTGGCCGCGCGGTCGCTGCCCCTTCAGCCACCGTGCCACGGCCGTGTGTTCGTACCGGAGCGTGAGCCCCCGTCTCCGGCCCGCCTGGTTGACATGGGCGGCGAGACCGGCGTGCGAGATACCCGCCTCGTCCAGGATCGCGTCGAGCAGAGTGTTGGGCTGCATTGGGTGTGCCCCCCGGGTGGCCTGGTGCCGTCAGCGTAGTGCGTCCGCTTTCACACGGGGTGTGAACGGAGTGCGCGCATCCGCACCGTGTGCACTCTGTTGCGGAGCGTGGTCTGCCGGTTGACTGGAGGTCCTCGCAAGAGACTGGCCAAGCCACCGGCTCCCCCTCAGAAAGCGGTGGCTTGGCCTCTAGCGACGCGTTGTCGGCTGCGGGTCCGTGGGGGCCGTTCGCCCGGTTCCCCGCGCTCCCACGGAGTGGGACCTCGCTCTGTTTCGGTCGTTCCGCAGGACCAGCAACGCCACGTCGTCCGTGGGCCTGCCGGACGTGTGGTGCAGGAGGGCCGTGAAGACCGTACGGAGGACCGTCTGAGGCGTCACCGGGTGACCGCGTACGGCCTCGCGCAGTGCTGTGGGGAGAGAGAAGAAGCGGCCGTGGCAGTCCCTGGCGTCCTCCGCTCCGTCGGTGAACAGCACCAGAGAGTCTCCGGGAAGCAACTGCCCGCACGGCTGCGCCACCAGCTCCGCGGGGAGCGGGAACGTGCCCAGGGGCGGGAGTGGGTCGCCACCGGTGAAGGGCTCCACCCGAGTG
This sequence comes from Streptomyces sp. NPDC005728, assembly GCF_040630895.1. Classification (NCBI taxonomy): domain Bacteria; kingdom Bacillati; phylum Actinomycetota; class Actinomycetes; order Kitasatosporales; family Streptomycetaceae; genus Streptomyces; species Streptomyces sp. NPDC005728. The sequence continues at coordinate 74,080 of NZ_JBEXYL010000024.1, read as the reverse complement.
CCCCTGAGCAGGTACGGCCATGGGTGACCGCAGTTGAGGGCTCGTACTTCACCGTCCCGGGTGATCTCCAGGAGCAGGACGGTGACGAACTCCTCGGCGACCGGCGGGCCCGGGTCCTGCCCGCTGGACGGGTGGTCGCTGCGGGAGCGCTCGCGCAGGTGGCGGGCGTGGGCCCGCTCCAACCGCCGGAGTACGCGTGCGAGTTCGGCCTCGTCGTGCGCGGCCTCGCGGAAACTGCCGAGGACGGCGGCGACGGTGCCGAGGGCGGCGAGCCCATGACCGCGTACGTCGCCCATGACCACGCGGACACCGTGCTCGGTGGCGACGGCCTCGTACAGGTCGCCGCCGATCGCCGCGCCGCGGTCGGCGGACAGCTGGGCGGCCGCCATGTTCAGCCCGTCGAGGCGGGGCGGCAGGGGCCGCAGCAGGACGCTCTGGGCGGCGCCGGCGACCTGGCGGGCCTGTCGCAGTTCGCGCAGCAGGGCGTGGCGGACGTGGAATATCAGTCCGGTGCCGACCGCGAAGAACACGGCGCTGGTGAGGATTCGCGCGCCGAGCCCGTCCTGTTGGGCGAGCGGGCAGCCGAACTTGAACGTGATCGCCACGGCTCCCCAGACCGTGGGCAGCAAGGCTCCCCGCGCGGTGGGTGCCCTTGCCTTGATGCGGATCATGCCTCTGGTCCCCCATGTGGGCCCCGACAGAGCAGACGGACCGACCCCGAAAGGCCGGTCCGATTCTGTCCAGAGGCATGGCCCGGAAGGGCCAGATCCCTCCCGATTCCCACCCGAACGAGTGAGAAATCCCAGGCCAACCCGCATTTATGCAGCTGGCTGCGGGGTCAACTCCCCAGGGGCGCGGGGCTGTGTTCCCTGTGCGGCTCCGCCGCGTGGGCGCGACCGGCCACGACGAACCCGCAGCCGGCCGGCAACAGAACTCCTACGGCGCTCAGCCCCGCAGGACCGCACCCGTCCGCTCGCCCGCCAGGGCAACAGCGGCATCCCGAGCGGCAGAAGCCTCATCCACGGTCAACGTGCGATCACCCGCACGGAACCGCAGCGCATACGCCAGCGACTTCCTGCCCTCACCCAGCTGCTCCGCGTTCTCGTACACGTCGAACAGCCGGATGGACTCCAGCAGCTCACCCGCACCCTCACGCAGCGCCGCCTCGACCTCCACGGCCGGGACCGGCCTGTCGACGACGAGGGCGACATCCTGCGTGGCGACCGGGAAGGAGGAGATGCTCGGCGCCTGCGGGGCACCGTCGCCCACCGCCTCCAGGGCGTCCACGTTCAACTCCATCGCGCAGGTGCGCGCGGGCAGGCCCAGGGCCTTGAGGACACGCGGGTGCAGTTCTCCCGCGTGGCCCACGACCTGCTCCGCCCCGTCGGCGACGACGACCAGCTCAGCGCAGCGGCCGGGGTGCCAGGGACCGTACTGCCCCTTGCGCACCACCAGCTCCGCACCGGCTTCCCGCGCGACAGCGCGCGCCGCCTCGATCGCGTCGGCCCACCCCGCCGGACGGCCACCGCCCCACCAGCCGGCCTGCTCACGGGAACCGGCGAGGACGACGGCCACCTGCCGCGGCTGCTCGGGCAGCGCGGCGTTCAGCTCGGCGATCTCCTCGTCGGTGGGACGCCGGTCGACGGACAGGTGCAGGCCGGCGCGCTGCTCCTCGCGCGGCCGGAAGACCAGCCCCGTCTCGAAGAGCGCCAGGTCGTGCGAACCGCGGCCGTCGTTGCGCCGCAGGGCACCCAGCAGGCCGGGCAGCAGCGTCGTACGGAGCGCGGGCTCCTCGTCGTTGAGCGGGTTGACCAGCTTCACGACACGGCGGGCCGGGTCGTCGGAGTCCAGGCCGAGCTGGTCGAAGACCTGCTCACCGATGAACGGGTAGTTCGGCGCCTCTACGTAGCCCGCGCCGGCCAGCGCCCGGCCGACCCGGCGGTGCAGCCGCTGCCGGTGGGTCAGACCGCGGCCCGAAGGGAGCTTGGGCAGCGTGGAGGGCAGGTTCTCGTAGCCCTCGAGCCGGATGACCTCTTCGGCCAGGTCGTTGGAGTCGGCCAGGTCGGGCCGCCAGGACGGGACGGTGACGATCAGCTCGTCCTGCCCGTAGACGTCGCAGCCGACCTCCTGGAGCCGGCGGACGACGGTCTCACGGCCGTAGTCCACGCCCGCGACCTGGTCCGGGTGGTTCGCCGGGACGGTGATCGTGTGCGGGGCGGAGGGCGCGACGACCTCGGTGACGCCGGCCTCGGCCGTACCGCCCGCGAGCAGCACGAGCAGGTCCACGGTCCGCTGCGCGGCGGCCGCGGCGGCCTGCGGGTCGACGCCCCGCTCGAAGCGGCGCGACGCCTCCGACGACAGCTTGTGACGGCGGGCCGTACGGGCGATCGAGACGGCGTCGAAGTGGGCCGCCTCGATGACCACGTCGGACGTGGAGTTCTCCAGGTCGTCGTGGTCGGCGATCTCCGTGTTGGCGCCGCCCATGACACCGGCGAGGCCGATCGGGCCGCGCTCGTCGGTGATGACGAGGTCCTCGGCGTGCAGCTTGCGCTCGACGCCGTCCAGGGTGACGAGCTTCTCGCCCTCCCCGGCCCGGCGCACGCCGATGGTGCCCTGGACCAGCCCGCGGTCGTAGGCGTGCAGCGGCTGGCCCAGCTCCATCATCACGTAGTTCGTGATGTCGACGGCGAGCGAGATCGGGCGCATGCCGACCTTCTGCAGCCGGCGCCGGAGCCAGATCGGGGAGCGCGCCTCGGGGCTCAGGCCGGTGACGGTGCGGGCCGTGAAGCGGTCGCAGCCGATCGGGTCGGAGACCTGGACCGGGTAGCCGAAGGCGTTCGGGCCCGGTACGTCGATCAGGGCCGGGTCGCTCAGCGGCAGGCCGTAGGCGATGGCGGTCTCACGGGCGACGCCGCGGATGGACAGGCAGTCGCCGCGGTTGGCGGTGACGGCGATGTCCAGGACCTCGTCGACCAGCTCCAGCAGCTCGATGGCGTCCTTGCCGACCTCGGTCTCCGGCGGCAGCACGATGATGCCGTGGTTGCCGTCGTCGCCCATGCCCAGCTCGTCGCTGGAGCAGATCATGCCGTGGGACGTCCTGCCGTAGGTCTTGCGGGCGGCGATCGAGAAACCGCCCGGCAGCGTGGCACCCGGAAGGACCACGACGACCTTGTCGCCGACCGCGAAGTTGCGGGCGCCGCAGACGATCTCCTGGGGCTCACCGGTGCCGTTGGCCTGGCCGACGTCGACGGTGCAGAAGCGGATGGGCTTCTTGAAGCCCTCCAGCTCCTCGATGGTCAGCACCTGGCCGACGGCCAGCGGGCCCTTGAGGTCGGCGCCGAGCTGCTCGACGGTCTCGACCTCGAGGCCCGCCGAAATGAGCTTGGCCTGGACGTCACGGCCGGTTTCGGTCGCCGGCAGGTCGACGTACTCCCGCAGCCAAGAAAGCGGGACCCGCATCAGATCTCCATCCCGAACGGCCGGGTGAACCGGACGTCACCCTCGACCATGTCTCGCATGTCCTCGACGTTGTGGCGGAACATCAGCATCCGCTCGATGCCGAACCCGAAGGCGAAGCCGCTGTACTTCCCCGGGTCGACGCCGCAGGCGGCCAGCACCTTCGGGTTGACCATGCCGCAGCCGCCCAGCTCGATCCAGCCCTCGCTGGAGCAGGTGCGGCAGGGCCGGTCGGGGTTGCCGACGGACTCGCCGCGGCAGACGTAGCACACCATGTCCATCTCGGCGGACGGCTCGGTGAACGGGAAGAAGTTCGGCCGGAGCCGCGTCTTCATGCCCTCGCCGAACAGCGACTGGACCATGTGGTCCAGGGTGCCCTTGAGGTCGGCCATGGTCAGGCCCTCGTCCACGGCGAGCAGCTCGACCTGGTGGAAGACCGGGGTGTGGGTCGCGTCCAGCTCGTCGGTGCGGTACACGCGGCCCGGGCAGATCACGTAGACCGGCAGCTCGCGATTGAGCAGCGAACGGATCTGGACGGGCGAGGTGTGGGTGCGCAGGACGACACCGGACTCGGTGCCGCCGCCCCGGCCCTCCACGAAGAAGGTGTCGGCCTCGCCGCGGGCCGGGTGGTCCGGGCCGATGTTGAGGGCGTCGAAGTTGAACCACTCGGCCTCGACCTCGGGGCCCTCGGCGACCTCGTAGCCCATGGCCACGAAGACGTCCTCGATGCGCTCCGAGAGCGTGGTCAGCGGGTGCCGGGCGCCGGCCGGGACCCGGTCGTGGGGCAGCGTGACGTCGACATCCTCCTCGACGAGCACGCGGGCGTCACGCTCGGCCTCCAGCTCGGTCTGGCGGCCGGCGAGGGCCTTGTTCACGGCGCCGCGGGCCATGCCGACGCGCTTGCCGGCCTCGGCCTTGGCATGCGGGGGCAGGGCGCCGATCTCGCGGTTGGCGAGGGCCAGCGGGGAGGCCGGGCCGGTGTGGGCGACCTTGGCCTCGTGGAGCGCGTCGAGGGAACTCGCGGCGGCGAAGGCGGCGAGCGCCTCGCCCTGCATGCGCTCGATCTCTTCCGGTTTCAACGCCTCGACCTCTACAGGGTCGTACGACTTATTCGGTGCCGACATCTCTTCCCGTGCTTCCGATTGGCTGGCGGATGGTCCCCGTCACCGACTCGTGAGGGCCGCGTGAAGGACACAAAGGTGCCAAAGGCCGAGTCTAACGGGGCGGAGGTATACGAAGAGCCCGTGGGCCGCTAGGCGAGATACGCCGGGGCCGCCACGGGCAACGTAAATCGGAACTCGGCGCCGCCGCTGGAGGCGCGGCCGACGGTGATGGTGCCGCCGTGGGCCTCGACGATGCCCTTGACGATGTACAGCCCGAGGCCCGTGCCGCCGCGCTTGCTGCCCCGCCAGAAGCGGGTGAAGACGCGGTTCATGGATTCCTCCGGGATGCCGGGCCCCTCGTCGCTCACCGTGACCGACGTGCCGGTTTCCTCGCCTTCGCGCGGGGATGCCGAGGGCGTGACGTCAATGGTGACGGTTCCCTCGCCGTGCCGCACCGCATTTTCCAGCAGGTTGCTCAGCACCTGGTCGACCTTGTCGGGGTCGGCCCACAGGGCGGGCAGCGGCTGCTCGATGCGCAGCAGGAAGCGGTCGGCGGGCTGTCCGGCGGCGACGTAGGCCTGGATGTGCCGGCCGACGGCCGCGCCGATGTCGACGGGCTGGCGGCGCACCTCCAGGCGCCCGCTGTCGATCCGCGAGATGTCCAGCAGCTCGGCGATGAGCCGGGTGACGCGGTCGGCGTCGGCGTCGACGGTCTCCAGCATCAGCCGCTTCTGGTCGTCGGTGAAGCGTTCCCACTTGGCGAGGAGCGTGGCCGTGAAGCCCTTCACCGACGTCAGGGGCGAGCGCAGCTCGTGGGCGACGGTGGCGATCAGCTCGGCGTGGCTGCGCTCGGTGCGGCGGCGGGCCTCGGTGTCGCGCAGGGAGACGACGACGCGACGGACGGGCCCGAGGGGTTCCGCCCGGATGTACCGGGCGGAGACCAGGACCTCCCGCCCGCCGGGCAGCAGCAGGTTGCGCTCGGGCTGCCGTACCCGGATGGCGAGGCCGCCGTAGGGGTCGGTGAGCTGCCACCACCGTCCGCCCTCCAGGTCCTCTAAGGGCAGGGCCTTCTCCAGGTGCTGCCCGAGGGCGTCGGCGGCGCGGATCGCCGTGACGCGTTCGGCGGCGGCGTTGAAGCAGATGACGCGACCCTCGTCGTCGGCGACCACGAGGCCGTCGGGCAGCTGGTCGGGATCGATGCCGAGGCCGGTCTCGACGCAGTCGCCGTGCCGGGGCGCGGGTGTGCGGTGTACGTCCCGCCCGTCCGGCGCAGTGCTCGTGCCGACGACACTCATCCCCGTACCCCACCTCTCAGACGGCGCAGGGCCCCGAGCTGGTCACCCTACTAGCTCTCGGTGACGGAGCGGCACCCTCCGGAGGCGCGCTGTGCACGAGCCGAGGCGTAGAGGCATACGGCGGCGGCCGTGGCGAGGTTCAGGCTCTCGGCCTTCCCGTGGATGGGGACGCGTACGACGGCGTCGGCGAGGGCGCGGGTCTCCTCCGGGAGCCCCCAGGCCTCGTTGCCGAACACCCAGGCCGTCGGCCCGCCCATCGTGCCCTTGTCCAGTTCCTCGTCCAGGTCGCGGTCACCGGCCCCGTCGGCGGCGAGGATCCGCACACCGGCGTCCTGCAGCTCCGCCACGGCCCGCTCCACGGGCACGCCGACGGCGACCGGGAGATGGAACAGGGAGCCGACGGAGGCGCGCACGGCCTTGGGGTTGTACAGGTCGACGGAGGCGTCGGTGAGGACGACGGCCTCGGCGCCGGCGGCGTCGGCGCAGCGCAGCACGGTCCCGGCGTTGCCCGGGTCACGGACGTGGGCGAGCACGGCGACGAGCTTCGGCCGGGCGGCGAGGACGTCCTCGAAGGGGGTGTCCAGGAACCGGCAGACACCGACCAGACCCTGCGGGGTGACGGTGGTGGAGATGTCGGCGATGACCTCTTCGGAGGCGAGGTGGACCCGGGCGCCGGCACTGCGGGCCTCCCCGATGATGTCGGCGTACCGCTCCGCGGCCTCCACGGTGGCGAACAGCTCGACGAGGGTCGCGTGCCCGCCGGCCCGGTGCCCGGCAGCCTCCCGCACGGCCTGCGGCCCCTCGGCGAGGAACAGCCGGTCCTTACCCCGAAAGTTCCGCTTCGCCAGCCGCCGCGCGGCACTCACACGGGCGGACCGGGGAGAAATGAGTTCGGGAGCGACGGGGGGCATCCTCTTCACCTTTGCACACTTGTGTCCGTCGCGACGGAGATCGACCACGACGGCGGACGTCGGCGGTGCCGAACCGAGCCGCACCACACAAGGCAACGGACCCGCAGGCAGAAGCCCACGGGTCCGCGGAATCACATCGGCCTAGGGCCGGCGCGGCGTCACGCAGCCTTGGGCGCGTTGACGTCCGCCGGCAGCGCCTTCTGCGCGACCTCGACGAGCGCGGCGAACGCGCCGGCGTCGTTGACGGCCAGCTCGGCCAGGATCTTGCGGTCGACCTCGACGTTCGCGGCCTTCAGACCCTGGATGAAGCGGTTGTACGTGATGCCGTTGGCGCGGGCAGCGGCGTTGATGCGCTGGATCCACAGCTGACGGAAGTCGCCCTTGCGCTTCTTGCGGTCGTTGTAGTTGTAGACCAGCGAGTGGGTGACCTGCTCCTTGGCCTTGCGGTACAGGCGCGAACGCTGACCGCGGTAGCCGGAGGCCGCCTCGAGGATCGCCCGGCGCTTCTTGTGGGCGTTGACTGCCCGCTTGACGCGTGCCACTTGTTAACTCCTTGTAGCGGGGTCGTGGGGGTACTCACACGACCCGGAAACGATTGGGTCCCGGTCCAGACGTACGGCGCTCAAGCGGCGCCGCGACGTCACTTGCCGAGAAGCTTCTTGATCTTCGCGGCGTCGCCCGGGGCCATCTCGGCGTTGCCGGTGAGGCGACGCGTCACGCGGGACGACTTGTGCTCGAGCAGGTGGCGCTTGCCGGCGCGCTCACGGAGCACCTTGCCGGAGCCGGTGATCTTGAAGCGCTTGCTGGCACCGCTGTGCGACTTGTTCTTCGGCATAGCGCCGTTCTCTCCTCGTCGGTGGCGCTCCGGTGCCCGGTCGCGAAACCGGGCACGGTGGAGCGTCGCTCTTGTATCGGTTACATCCTCAGGGACTCGCGTCCCTCGGGATCACGCCTCGGCGGAAGCCTCGGCCGGAGCCTCTTCGGACTGAACGTCCGGGACCTCGTCAAGCTGAGCGTCCGCGGCGTTCTGCGAACGACCGGGGTTCGCCTTCGCCTCGGCCTTGCGGGCCTCCTGCGCCTGACGCGCCTCGGCCATCGCCTCGGTCTTCTTCTTGTGCGGACCGAGGACCATGATCATGTTGCGGCCGTCCTGCTTCGGGTTCGACTCGACGAAACCGAGGTCCTGGACGTCCTCCGCGAGACGCTGCAGCAGCCTGTAGCCCAGCTCGGGCCGGGACTGCTCGCGACCACGGAACATGATCGTGATCTTGACCTTGTCGCCCTGCTTGAGGAACCGGACGACGTGACCCTTCTTGGTGTCATAGTCGTGCGGGTCGATCTTCGGCCGGAGCTTCATCTCCTTGATGACCGTGTGCGCCTGGTTCTTGCGCGCCTCACGGGCCTTCATGGCCGACTCGTACTTGAACTTCCCGTAGTCCATGAGCTTGCACACGGGCGGACGGGCGTTCGCCGCGACCTCGACCAGGTCCAGGTCGTACTCCTGCGCAAGCTCCAGTGCCTTGGCCAGGGGGACAATGCCCACCTGCTCGCCACTGGGACCGACAAGTCGCACCTCGGGAACGCGAATCCGGTCGTTGATGCGGGGCTCGGCGCTGATGGATCCTCCTCGGTAGCACCACACGGCGGTCTGGCGGACAGCCGCGTAACGTCTGTGTTCTGTGGACCTAACCGCGCCGAAGCACAAAAAATGCCCCGGACGATCACAGGCGGGGCTCCCATAGCTACCGGAGCACCGCCGCGATGACCGCGGGGCGCAATTCGGGCGACTCCATCGTCCGTACGGAACGATGGTGGCCGCCTGACCGGGTGACCCGCCGTCCCGGAGGACAGTCAGGTGGGAGATCGGAGCCTCCACTTGTGGGCTGGGCACAGTCATGTCCAGCCGGTCGTTACACAAGGTTAGCAGCAAAGCAGAGACAGGGCGAATTGAGGCCGGACGGGGCTGCCGCAAGCCCCGGCCCCGCCTCGCCTATCGTGTGGGGCATGAGTGAGACCCCTCCTGAGAACACCGACTTCGACGCGATGACCCGGGACATCGCCGAGGTCCCCGCCGTCGAGGTGATCGTGACGGTCGCCGTCAACCTGATGAGCGCCGCCGCCGTGAAGCTCGGGCTGAGCGAGGAGGGCGACAAGTACAAGGACCTGGACGAGGCCCGCAAGCTGGTGACCGCCCTCGCCGGTCTGCTGGACGCGAGCGCGACCGAGATCAGCTCCTTCCACGCGGCCCCGCTCCGCGACGGCCTGAAGTCGCTGCAGCTGGCGTTCCGCGAGGCCTCGATCGTCCCGGACGAGCCGGGCCAGGGACCGGGCGAGAAGTACACCGGTCCGATCTACGGCTAGACCGTCCGCGACCGGATCATCCCCGTACGTAAAAGGGCTCGCCCGGAGGCGTGGTCCCGGCCGGCAGCAGTGCCAGGTCGAGGCCGCGCACCAGGCGGGCCCTCAGTGTGTCGTCGGCGGCCAGCCGCTCGGCGACCGCGCGGGCGGCCTCGGCGGGCGGGACGGCCGGGTCGAGGACGAGGGCGAGGGTGCCGTCGGCCTGTCCGGGGCCGAGGTGGGCACGCAGCACGGCGGGCTCGGCGGCCACGGCGGCGCGGACGGCCCGGACGACGGCCGGGTCGGCCAGCGGGTCGGCGCTCGTACGGCCCTCGGCGAGGGCGAGCAGCGCGGAGCCGGTCAGCTCGAAGGGCACCGGGCCGGCCAGGTCCAGGACGACCGTGTCCGCCTTCTCGTGCGCGGCGGCCTCCAGCGCCTGGTGCACGGGTACGGCGACGGGGCGGGCCGCCGGGTCCCAGCGGGCCAGGGAATCGGTGGAGGTGAAGGCCGGCAGGGCGGTGCGGTGGTTGGCCTTCAGCGTGGGTACGGCCATGTCGCTCGTCTTCTCGCGGCGCAATCCGCCCGCCCGTCTCCCACCACCGCCCTTGTACGACGCTTCGCGGCCCCCTTGACGGTCCTCCTCGACCTCGCCGAGCACGGCCACCACGGGCACCAGCAGCCGGGCGCCCTTCAGCGCCTCCAGGACGGGGCCGACAGCCGAGCGGTCCTCGGCCCAGGCGGCGAGCGCGGCGCTCAGCCGGGGGTCGGCGGAGCCGTCGTCGTCGGAGAAGCCGGAGTCGGGAATGTTCTTGTTCGCCACGGTCACCGACCCTATAGGGGGGAAGCTGCTGGGCTTGTGCGGGGCCGGAAACCGGGTCGTCACCGGACTCACAGGATTCTCAGCATTCCCTGACCCAGATCTCACGTCCGCCTGACGGAGCGCACAGTCCCCGCCCCGAGCATCGCGGGCATGGAGTCCTCCAGAGCCGGCCGTCGCCGCCGCGCCCGCAGGTCCCGGCGCCGCCCGCTTCTCTTCTCCGTCCTCGCCGTCGTCGCCGTCGTCGGGGTCACGGCGGGCGGCACGGTCTATGTGAAGGCGCGGGCGCACGACGGCTCCGCAGCCGTATCGTCGGCGGCGTCGCCGTCGGTCTCCTCCTCGGCCGCGGCGGGCGAGGAGGCATCGGTGGAACCCGCGACGGAGCCGGCGGCGGTGGACCGCAAGGCGCTGCTGTCCAAGGCCATGGCGTCGGTGAGCGTGCCGTCGGGCGCGCGGGTGTCGGCGGCGGTGCTCGAACTGGACTCCGGCGAGAGCGCGACGTACGGCGAGGCCGCCTTCGACACGGCGAGCATCGTCAAGGTCGACATCCTGGCCGCGCTGCTGCTCCAGGCCCAGGACGCGGGGCGGCGGCTGACGGCGGCGGAGAAGGCGTACGCCACGAAGATGATCGAGAACAGCGACAACGCCTCCGCCACGGCGCTGTGGCATGCGATCGGGCGGGCGTCGGGGCTGGACACGGCGAACAGGCGCTTCGGCCTTGCGGCGACCTCGGGTGGTGACGGTGAGCTGTGGGGGCTGACGCAGACCACGGCTGCGGATCAACTCGCTTTGCTTCAGCAGGTGTTCGGGGAGGACTCGGTGCTGAGTACGGCTTCGCGGACGTACGTCCAGGGGCTGATGAAGGGTGTCGAGGCCGACCAGCAGTGGGGGGTGTCGGCGGCGGCCGTCGGTTCCTCGTGGGCGTTGAAGAACGGGTGGCTGGCGCGTAGTACGACCGGGCTGTGGGATGTGAACAGCATCGGACGGGTGACGGTGGACGGGAGCGACTACCTGGTGGCTGTCCTGTCCGAGGGCACCGTCAGTCAGGCGAAGGGGATTTCGCTGGTGGAGGCGGCTGCGAAGGCCGCGGTGAGTGGGTTCGCCGCTGCGTCGTAGGGGTGCGGGACATGGGCGGGAGCGGGACGTGTGTGGCTGGTCGCGCCCACGCGGCGGAGCCGCACATCGACAAAGCCCCGCGCCCCTAGCGGGTCGTCCTTCGGCTTCTCCACAGCACCAGCCCGGCTACCAGCAGCACTCCGCCGGTGCTGGCTGCCAGGGGGCCCGCCCAGTCGGAGGTGGTGCCGTTGGCCTTGGGGGTGTCCGGGCCGGGGCCGAAGTACGTGTCGTCGTACGACGCCGGGCGCAGGGCCTTCGGCTTGAGGCGGGCCGCGGCCTTGAGGGCCGCCGCCGGGTCGATCATGCCGAAGCCCCGGGAGTCGTCGCGGCCGCCCACCGGGGTGTCCCTGGCCGTGTCCTCCAGGAGCTTCTTGATCTGGGCCGGGGTCAGCGTGGGGTATGCCGCCTTGATCAGGGCCGCGGCGCCGGAGACGAACGCGGAGGCGGCCGAGGTGCCCCAGCCCTCGTAGTACTTGTGGTCGGGGTCGGCGATCACGACGCCCACGCCGGGTGCGCTGATCGCGGCGTACCAGCGGCGCGTGGAGAAGGAGGCACGGGTGCCGTACTTGTCCACGGCGGTGACAGCGATGACGCCCGGGTAGGCGGCCGGGTAGGAGACGTGGTCGCCCTTGTCGCCACCGTTGCCCGCGGAGGCCACGACGACCACGCCCTTCTTCAGGGCGTACTGGACGGCCTCGTCCTCGCCGGGCTCCGGGTGCGCGGAGTCGGAGTCGTCGCCGAGGGAGAGGTTGATGACGTCGGCGCCGTGGTCGGCGGCCCAGCGGATGCCGTCGGCGAGGGCGTTGCCCCGGGTGGTACGGGCCTTGGTGCGGGCGGAGTCGCCGTCCTCGAGGATGACCCGGACGGGCAGGATCTTCGCCTCGGGCGCGACGCCCATGGCGCCGTCGCTGTCGCCGGGTCCGTGGCCGTGCCCGGCGATGATGCCGGCCATGGCGGTGCCGTGCCGGGCCCAGGTGCGGTCGCCCGGCTCGGCGCCGAAGCCGATCAGGTCCTTGGCGGGCAGCACGTTTCCGGTCAGGTCCGGGTGGTCGGCCTCGACTCCGGTGTCGAGGACGGCGACGGTGACACCCTGGCCCTTGGTGGTGCGCCAGGCCTCGTCGAGGTGGAGGGCGGACAGGCCCCACTGCTGGCCCCGGATGCTGTCGGCGTGGGCGCCGCCGACCGGCACCAGGACGAGGGAGCCGGTGAGCAGGAGGCTCAGCGCCGGTCCGACCGCGCGCACGCGGCGGGTGCCGCGCATCGATCGCCTCATGTGGGTCTCTCCGTGGCCGAGCTGACGGTCTGACGCAGCCGCCGTTCGATGCGGTCGGTCAGGCCCTGGGCCTCGTTGCCGAGGCCGGCCTGGGCCTGTGCCGTGGTGGCGCCGGAGCGGATGGCGTCCGCGGCGGGCTGGGGCGAGTCGACGGTGCGGCCGTCGGCCCAGCCGGAGACGGCGTAGGCGACGACGGGGGCGTCGGTGAGGACGGCGATGGTCCAGGTGGCGCGCTGTCCGACGCCGAAGCCGGCCGCGGCGGTGCCCTTGGCCGCGTACGGCCGGGGCATCAGGTCGCTGCGGCGGTCCAGGTGCTCGTCGCGGAAACGGGCGGCGAGCGAGGACGTGGCGGCGGAGTCGGCCTTGGTGAACAGCAGTCCGACGGTGGTGACGTAGCTCTGGGTGGCGTCGGTGTAGGTGGCACGCAGGAGCCGCTGGCAGCCGACGGGGGCGAGGACCTTGTGCAGCAGCGGGTCGAGGGCGTCGGCGCAGCCGCTGTCCGGGGCGACGGCGATCCGCGTCCAGGTGCGGTCGGCACCGCCGGGTCCGGCTCCGGTGCCCTGGAGGGTGGACGGGAACAGCTGGTCGACGGGCACGCTGTGCCAGAGCGTGCCGGCCGCGCTGAACCCGTGCCCGGCCGGGCCGTCACCGTCGTCCCCGGTGAGCCAGGATCCGGTCACGGCACCGCCGATGAGGCCGAGTCCCAGGACCAGGCAGGCGGCGGCCGCGGCGGTCCGGGGGGCCACCCGCAACCCCAGCGGCCGCGCCCGCATCCGCTCGTCGTACCCTTCGGGCTCCCCGAACGACACGACGGGCCGCGCGGCCGCACCGGCGCTCCAGGAGAGCGTCGGGTCCGGGGAGGCCGGCGGAGGGCTCACGGGGTGGGCGGGGTCGCTCGGGCTCCAGGCGGTCCGGCGATCACGCGCGGGGGGCCTGGGCGATGGCAGCGGTGAGGAAGCCGACGGACGCGAGGACGCAGGGGACGGGCCGCCGGAGGCGGGCAGCGCCGAGGAACCCTCGCGGGCGGGCGCGGGCGAGGAACCCGGATATCCGGGAGCGGACTCCCCTGGAGGCCCGGCGGCGGCCGTGGACGCGGGACCCGGGCGCTGCGGCTCGGGCGCCGACCTGATCGGACGGAGCCGGGCCGTCGTCTCCGTCAGGGACTCCGCGGGCGCTCCCGGGCGGCGGGGCTCCGAGCCCGCGTACGGCGTCGGCGAGGAGCCCTCGCGAACGGGCGCAGGCGAGGAATCCGCAGGTCCGGGAGCGGACTCCCCCGGGCGGCCGGGCGCGGGCATGGACGCGGGACCCGGGCGCTGCGGCTCGGGCGCCGACCCGATCGGACGGAGCCGGGCCGTCGTCTCCGTCAGCGACTCCGCGGGCACTCCCGGACGGTGGACCGGGCGCGGCGGCGCGGCGGTGTCAGCGCCTTCGGCGCGCACCTCGCGGCCCGCGCTCGGCGGGGTGCCGGGGAAACGGGCTGCAGTCGGCGCGGCATCAGCGAAACGGCCCGCACTCGGCGAGGCGTCAGGGAGGCGAGCCGCACTCGGCGGGGTGCCGGGGAAACGGCTCGCGCTCGGCAAGGCATCGGCAAAGCGGTCCGCGCTCGGCGGGGTGTCGGGGAAGCGGGCCGAGGCGGGGGGCGGCGGTGGGCTCACCGGGTCGGCGGCCTCGGGTACGGCGGAGGGCTGGAAGGCGGCGAAGCGGGACGGTCCTGCGCCCGACGCTTCCCGCGCGCGCTCGGGCGGCGTCTGCGTGGTCGTGTTGCGCGCGGCGCGGGGTGCGAAGACGGAGGGCTCGTCGTCGAGGTCCGCGTCCTGCGGCGCGGCCGGGATCGCCGCCGACCGGGCGGCGGGAGTCCGCCCGGCACCCCTGGGTGCCGACGGTCCGGCCGGCGGTGCTCCTGCGGGCGTGGCCGGTGACGGCGGTTCGGCGGTGGGGCCCGGGGGCGGTGTCGTCGGGCGTGGAGGGATCGGGGCGCGGCGCGCTTCCGTGCTCATGCACCCCCCGTTTCCTCGTGCCCGGGCCGTCTCCTCGTACGCGGGCCGCCGTGTTCCTCGGCCGCACCCGGTGCGGAACTCCGTCCGGGCACGCATACCCGTACGGCTGGACCGGCATCCCGGTTCAGCCGATGCGGCCGGGTCGTTCCGCCGTACGTGCGCGTCACTCTACGGGTTGTCCGGAAGAGAAAGAGAACCAGTCCACGAGCCCGGGGCATCTGCCCGGAACGTCCCCCTACCCTGCGGTAATCCAGTCTGGCAGGCTTCCGTCATGACTGCGCCTGCCGCTGATCGGGCCCGTTACGACCGGGCCACCGCCCATCTCGACGCCCCCGTCGCGATCGTGGATCTGGACGCCTTCGACGCCAACGCGGACGACCTGGTCCGCCGTGCCGCCGGAAAGCCGGTCCGGGTCGCCAGCAAGTCCGTCCGCTGCCGCGCCCTGCTGGAGCGTGTCCTGGCCAGGGACGGCTTCCAGGGGATCATGTCGTTCACCCTCGCCGAGTCGCTGTGGCTCGCGCGCTCGGGGTTCGACGACGTCCTGCTGGCCTATCCGTCCGCCGACCGGTCGGGTTTCGCGGAACTGGCCGCCGATCCCAAGCTCGCCGGCGCCGTCACCGTGATGATCGACGACATCGCCCACCTCGACCTCATCGACGCGGCCCGCGACGGGGGCAGCGAAGTGGTGCGCGTCTGCCTGGAGTTGGACACCTCACTGAAGCTGCTGGGCGGCCGGGTGCGGGTCGGGGCGCGGCGGTCGCCGCTGCACTCGCCCGCCCAACTCGCCGAGCTGGCCCGGGCCGTGGCCCGGCGGCCGGGGTTCAGGCTGGTGGGAATCATGGCGTACGAGGGGCACATCGCGGGGGTCGGGGACGACGTGGCCGGTCGGCCGCTGCGCTCGCGGGCCGTCCGGCTGATGCAGGCCACCGCCCGGCGGGAGCTGGCCGAGCGGCGCGGCGCCGTGGTGCGGGCGGTCCGGGCCGTGGTGCCGGACCTGGAGTTCGTCAACGGCGGCGGCACGGGCAGTGTGCAGCACACCGCCGCCGAGGATTCGGTCACGGAGATCGCGGCGGGGTCCGGCCTGTACGTGCCGCGGCTGTTCGACAACTACACGTCCTTCACCGGCCGTCCGGCCGCCCTGTTCGCCCAGCCCGTGGTCCGGCGGCCCGGCGTGGGTGTCGTCACCGTGCTCGGCGGCGGCTACCCGGCCTCCGGCGCGGCCGGTCCCGACCGGCTGCCGGTGCCGTACCTCCCCGAGGGACTCAGGTACGACCCGCAGGAGGGCCCCG
Organism: Streptomyces sp. NPDC005728; assembly: GCF_040630895.1. Lineage (NCBI taxonomy): Bacteria > Bacillati > Actinomycetota > Actinomycetes > Kitasatosporales > Streptomycetaceae > Streptomyces > Streptomyces sp. NPDC005728. Next base: position 58,486 of record NZ_JBEXYL010000024.1, on the reverse strand, counting down.
GCGAGGTGCAGACCCCGCTGCTCGGCTCCCCCGCCGACGACCTGCTCCTCGGCGACAAGGTGTGGTTCCGGCACGCCAAGGCGGGCGAGCTGTGCGAGCGGTTCGACGTGCTGCACCTGATCGAGGGGGACGCGGTGACGGCGACCGCGCCCACCTATCGGGGCGAGGGGCAGACCTTCCTCTGAGCCGGGCCGGAGGACGGTGCCGGCCCGGGCGGACACCACCGCGCGGGCCGTACCCCGTCGTCCCTACAGGGGCGTGACGTACGCGCCCGAGATCCCGCCGTCCACCAGGAAGTCGGTGGCGTTGACGAAGGAGGAGTCGTCGCTGGCCAGGAAGGCGACGGCGGCGGCGATCTCCTCGGCCTGCGCGAACCGGCCGACCGGGATGTGGACGAGGCGGCGGGCGGCCCGCTCCGGGTCCTTGGCGAACAGCTCCTGGAGGAGCGGGGTGTTGACCGGGCCGGGGCACAGGGCGTTGACCCGGATCCCCTCGCGGGCGAACTGCACGCCCAGTTCGCGGGACATGGCGAGCACGCCGCCCTTGGAGGCGGTGTACGAGATCTGGGACGTGGCCGCGCCCATTCTCGCCACGAAGGACGCCGTGTTGATGATGGAGCCCTTGCCCTGGCGGCGCATGTAGGGGATGGCGGCCTTGCAGCACAGGTAGACGGAGGTGAGGTTGACCTCCTGGACGCGCTTCCAGGCCTCCAGGCCGGTCTCCAGGATGGAGTCGTCGTCGGGCGGGGAGATGCCGGCGTTGTTGAAGGCGACGTCGACGCTGCCGTAGGTGTCGAAGGCCGCCTTGAAGAGGGCCTCGACCTGCTCCGGGTCGGTCACGTCGACCTTCACGAAGAGCCCGCCGACCTCGTCGGCGGCGGCCTTGCCGCGGGCCTCGTCGACGTCGCCGCAGACGACGTGGGCGCCCTCGGAGGCGAGGCGGCGGACGGCGGCGAGGCCGATACCGCTGCCGGCTCCGGTGACGACAGCGGTACGTCCGGCAAGACGGCGGCAAACAATGTCTTCGGTCACTGTGCGGGACCCTCCGTGCTGATGAAGACGTTCTTGGTTTCGGTGAAGGCGGTCAGGGCGTCCGGCCCGAGTTCACGGCCGAGGCCGGACTGTTTGAAGCCCCCGAAGGGGGTCCAGTAGCGGACGCTGGAGTGGGAGTTGACGGACAGGTTGCCCGCGCGTACGGCCTGGGAGACGCGCAGGGCGCGGCCGACGTCCCGGGTCCAGATGGAGCCGGAGAGGCCGTAGGGGGTGTCGTTGGCGAGGCGGATCGCGTCCGCCTCGTCCGAGAAGGGGAGGAGGACGGCGACCGGGCCGAAGATCTCCTCCCGGGCCGCCGCGCTGTCGTGCCGCTCCCCCGTGAGGACGGTGGGCGGGAACCAGAAGCCGGGACCGTCGGGGGCGCCGCCGCGCAGGGCCTGGGCGTCCTCGGGGACGTACGACCGTACACGCTCCAGCTGCTGACGGGAGATCAGCGGGCCCATCTGCGTCTTCTCGTCGGCCGGGTCGCCCACCACGACGGCGGCCAGCGCGTCGGCGAGGAAGTCGCGAGCCTCCTCGTACACCGACTCCTGGACGAGGATGCGGGTGCGGGCGCAGCAGTCCTGGCCGGAGTTGTCGAGGAAGGAGAAGGGGTCGAGGGCGGCCTTGAGATCGGCGTCGGCGAAGACGACGTTGGGGCTCTTGCCACCGAGTTCCAGGGTGACCGGCTTGACCAGCCGGGCGCAGCGCTCCATGACCTCACGGCCGGTACGGGTCGAGCCCGTGAACACGATCTTGGCGACGTCGGGGTGGTCGACGAGGGCGCGGCCCGCGGTGTGGCCGTAGCCGGGGAGGACCTGGAACAGCCCTTCGGGCAGGCCCGCCTCCAGCGCGAGTTCGGCGAGGCGCAGAGCGGTCAGCGGGGTGGTCTCGGCGGGCTTGAGGACGACCGCGTTGCCCGCGGCGAGCGCCGGGAAGGAGCCCCAGGCGGCGATGGGCAGGGGGAAGTTCCAGGGGGCGATCACGCCGATGACGCCCAGGGGTTCGTGGAAGGTGACGTCCCAGCCGCCGGGGGCGGGGATCTGCCTGCCGAGGAGGCGTTCGGCGCCGCCCGCCGCGTACAGCAGCAGGTCACGGGCGTTGCCGGCCTCCCAGCGGGCGTTGCCGAGGGTGTGGCCGGCCTCGCGTACCTCCAGCTGGGCCAGTTCCTCGATGTGCGCGTCGACGACGTCGGCGAGGCGACGCAGCAGGCGGGCGCGGTCGGCGGGCGGGAGGGCGGCCCATTTCGGCTGGGCGCGTGAGGCCCGTACGACGGCGGCGTCCACCTCGGCCGCGTCGGCGGCGGGGACGGTGGCGACGACCTCCTCGGTGGCGGGGTTGAGGACCTTCAGCTCGTGCGGGTCGGACACGTGATGACCTTTCACAGGCGTTCGAATCACAGGCGTTCGAAGGAGCGGCGCAGCTCCCAGTCGGTGACCGCGGCGTCGAAGGCCTCCAGTTCGACGCGTGCCATGTTGCGGTAGTGGGCCACGACCTCGTCGCCGAAGGCGGTCTTCGCGATCGGGCTGGTCTCCCAGAGTTCGGCGGCCTCGCGCAGGGTGGTCGGGACGTGCTCGAAGTCCGCGGTGTAGGCGTTGCCGGGGCAGGGCTCGGGCAGTTCCAGCTTCTGCTCGACGCCGTACAGACCGGCCGCGACCAGTCCGGCGACGGCGAGGTAGGGGTTGACGTCGCCGCCGGGGAGGCGGTTCTCGAAGCGCAGGGAGCGGCCGTGGCCGACGACGCGCAGGGCGCAGGTGCGGTTGTCGTGGCCCCAGGCGACGGCGGTGGGCGCGAAGGAGCCGGGCTGGAACCGCTTGTAGGAGTTGATGTTGGGGGCGTAGAGGAGGGAGAAGTCGCGCAGGGCCGCGAGCTGTCCGGCGAGGAAGTGCCGCATGACGTCGGACATGCCGCGTTCGTGCTCCGCCGCCATCGCGTTGCCGCCCTCGGCGTCGGCGAGCGAGAGGTGGATGTGGCAGGAGTTGCCCTCGCGCTCGTTGTACTTGGCCATGAAGGTGATCGAGACGCCCTCCTGGGCGGCGATCTCCTTGGCGCCGGTCTTGTACAGGGCGTGCTGGTCGCAGGTGCGCAGGGCCTCGTCGTAGCGGAAGGCGATCTCGTGCTGGCCGGGGTTGCACTCGCCCTTGGCGGACTCGACGGTCAGGCCGGCGCCGGCCATGTCGTTGCGCAGACGGCGCAGCAGGGGCTCGATGCGTCCGGTGCCGAGGATGGAGTAGTCGATGTTGTACTGGTTGGCCGGGGTCAGGCCGCGGTAGTTCGCGTCCCAGGCCTGTTCGTAGCTGTCCTTGAAGACGATGAACTCCAGCTCGGTGCCGACCTGGGCGGTGTAGCCGAGTTCGGCGAGGCGGTCGAGCTGGCGGCGCAGGATCTGGCGCGGGGCGGCGACGACCGGGGAGCCGTCGTTCCAGGCGAGGTCCGCGACGAGCAGGGCGGTGCCGGGGTGCCAGGGGATGCGGCGCAGGGTGGACAGGTCGGGGTGCATGGCGAAGTCGCCGTAGCCCCGGTCCCAGGAGGACATCGCGTAGCCGTCGACGGTGTTCATCTCGGTGTCGACGGCGAGCAGGTAGTTGCAGCCCTCGGTGCCGTGCTGGAGGACCTCGTCGAGGAAGAAGCGGGCGGCGAACCGCTTGCCCTGGAGACGCCCTTGCATATCGGGGAAGGCCAGGACGACAGTGTCGATCTCACCGCCGGCGACGAGGGCGTGCAGCTCCTCGACGCTCAGCGGGGCTGTGCGGTCTGCCACGGGAGAACTCCTTCGGCTTCTTCACGCTTTTTCGGCCGGGCCGGGAGCCATAAGGTATTGCCGAGAACCATTGCTTGGGAAGGGGGTACGGCCGGATGTCACAGGAGACGGATGCGCAAGGGGCGCACGAGCAGGGAGTCGACGACCGGCTCGCTCCGGTGCTGCGGCCGGTGCGGGCGGGCAACGGCTTCGAGGAGGCACTGGAGCAGATCCTGCAGGTCGTACGCCTCGGCCTGGTGGCGGGCGGCGAGCGGCTGCCCGCCGAGCGGGAGCTGGCGGAACGGCTCGGGATCAGCCGGGTGACGCTGCGCGAGGTGCTGAAGGTGCTCCAGGACCAGGGGCTGGTGGAGGCGCGGCGCGGGCGGTACGGCGGAACGTTCGTGCTGCCGCGCACGGACGCGGGCGGCGAGGACGAGCTGCGGCGGCGGATCACCGAGGTCGACATCGAGGACGTCCTGCGGTTCCGCGAGGTGCTGGAGGTGGGCGCGGCGGGGCTGTGCGCGGCGCACGGGCTGACGGACGAGCAGGCCGGCCGGCTGCGGGAGGCACTGGACCGGACCCATGAGGCGCCGCTCGCGGACTACCGGCGGCTGGACACGCTGCTGCACCTGACGCTGGCCGAACTGTGCGGTTCGCCGTCGCTGACCGCGCAGTACGCGGCGGTGCGGGCGACCGTCAACGACCTGCTGGACTGCATCCCGCTGCTGGTGCGCAACCTGGAGCACTCGCAGCGGCAGCACATCGCGCTGGTGGAAGCGGTGCTGGACGGGGACGCGGACGGGGCGCGGGAGATGATGCGCGAGCACTGCGCGGGTACGGCGGCCCTGCTGCGGGGGTTCCTGGCGTGAGCCGGCTCTGCAAAGGTATGTGCATGGACCTTTGGATTCCCTGGAGGGCAGCGTGACCGTACGACCACTGATCGGTGTGAGCACGTATCTGGAGGCCGGTACGCGCTGGGGCGTGTGGGAGCTGGACGCCGTGCTGCTGCCGGCCGGCTATCCGCGGCTGGTGCAGGAGGCCGGGGGGCTCGGCTTCCTGCTGCCGCCGGACGCGCCCGAGCGGGCCGCCGCGGCGGTGGAGCGCCTGGACGGGCTGGTGATCGCGGGCGGCCCCGACGTGGATCCGTCCCGGTACGGCGCCGAGCGCTCACCGCGTACGGGGCCGCCCGCGCCGGAGCGGGACGCGTGGGAACTCGCACTCATCGACGCGGCGCTGAGGGCGGGTGTGCCGTTGCTGGGGATCTGCCGGGGCATGCAGCTGCTGAACGTGGCGCTCGGCGGCACGCTGGTGCAGCACCTGGACGGCCACGCGGAGGTGGTCGGCGTGTTCGGGGCGCATCCGGTGAAGCCGGTGCCGGGGACGCTGTACGCGGGGATCGTGCCCGAGGAGACCGACGTGCCCACCTATCACCATCAGGCGGTGGAGCGGCTCGGGGCGGGGCTCGTGCCCTCGGCCCACGCGGCGGACGGGACCGTGGAGGCGGTCGAACTGCCGTCGGGCGAGGGGTGGGTGCTCGGCGTGCAGTGGCATCCGGAGATGGGGGCGGATCCGCGGATCATGCGGGCGCTGGTGCAGGCGGCGTCCTGACCGCACTCACGCCCTCGTCAGCGACAGCAGCTCCCGCGCCGGTCCCGTGGGCCGATGTCCCGTCGGCCACACCGCCCGTAGGTCACGGCGCAGGGACACCCCCTCCACCGGGATGCTCACCAGGCGCCGCATCGCCAGCTCCTCCCCCACCGCCAGCTCGCTGAGAACCGACGGGCCGGCGCCGCTGACCGCCGAGGCCTTCACCGCCGTCGTGGAGGAGAGTTCGATCAGGGGCCGTGCCAGGCCGCCCAGGGCCGTGTCCAGGACCTGCCGGGTGCCGGAGCCGCGCTCGCGGAGGATCAGGGGCGTGGAGGCCAGTTCCGCGGGGGTCAGCGGGCGCCGGCGGCGGGCCCAGGGGTGGCCGGGGGCGGTGACGACGATCAGGCGGTCACGGGCGATCACCGCGGAGTCCAGGCCCGCCGGGACCGTGAGGCCCTCCACGAAGCCCAGGTCCGCCTCGTCGGCCAGCAGCAGTTCCGCGACCTTCGCCGAGTTGCCCGCGAGCAGGGACACGGCGGTGTCGGGGCGCTCGGCGTGCAGCGCGAGGAGCCAGCCCGGGAGCAGATATTCCGCGATGGTCATGCTCGCCGCGACCCGTAGCCGCGAGTCCCGCCGGTCGCGCAGCGCCCGTGCGCCCGCATCGAAGGCGGCGGCCGCCTCCACCACCCGGCGGGCCCAGTCCGTCACCAGAGCGCCCGCGTCCGTGAGCCGGGAGCCGCGCGGGGAGCGGTCGACCAGGGCGACGCCCAGCTGCCGTTCCATGGAGCGGATGCGGCTGCTGGCGGCCGGCTGGGTGATGCCGACCTCCCGCGCGGCGGCCCCGAGGCTGCCCAGTCGGGCCACGGCCAGCAGAAGTTCCAGCGCGCCGAGGTCCGGCACCCGGTGCGCCAGCGAGCCGCCGGTCCGGCCGTCGTCCGTAGCGTACTCCTCACTCATAAGACCAGCTTATGCCCTCATAGATGTGAACTCCCTGGTCAGCGCCGATCGGCCGCACGAAGGTGGGGTCATGGCCACCGCAGTGCATCCCCTTCCCGCCGGCCGCGCCGTCCGCGTCCGGCACCTGGGTCCCAACTGGTACGCCTCCGTCATGGGGACCTCCGTCGTCGGCACGGCCGGCGCCGCGCTCCCCGTGCATGTCGCCGGGCTGCGCGAGGTCTGCACGGCCGTCTGGGCGCTGGCCTGCCTCCTGCTGGCGACCCTGCTGACCGCCCGCGCCCGGCACTGGACCCACCACCGCGACCAGGCCCGCGCCCACCTCCTCGACCCCGCCATGGCCCCCTTCTACGGTTGTCTGTCCATGGCCCTGCTGGCGGTGGGCGGCGGTGCCCTGACGGTCGGCCGGGACTGGATCGGCACCGGTCCGGCCGTCGCCCTCGACACCGTTCTGTTCACCGCCGGTACGGCGGTCGGGCTGGCGGCCGCTGTCGCAGTGCCGTACCTGATGGCCGTACGCCACCGCGTGCAGGCCTCCCAGGCCACCCCGGTCTGGCTGCTGCCGCTGGTCGCGCCCATGGTCTCCGCCGCGCTCGGTCCGCTGCTCGTGCCGCATCTGCCGCCCGGGCAGCCCCGGGAGACCCTGCTCCTGGTGTCCTTCGCGCTGTTCGGGCTGAGCCTGCTGGCGACGCTGCTGATGCTGCCGCTGGTCTTCGCCCGGCTGATCACCTCCGGCCCGCTGCCGCTCGCCCTCACCCCGACCCTGTTCCTGGTCCTCGGCCCGCTCGGGCAGTCCACCACCGCCGTCGGCCTGATCGCGGACGCGGCTCCCCGGGTCGTTCCGGCCCCGTACGACCGCGGTTTCGCCGTGTTCGCTCTGCTCTACGGGGTGCCGGTCATGGGGTTCGCGCTGCTGTGGCTGGCGCTCGCGGCCGCGCACGTGGTGCGGGCCCGCCGGCAGGGCATGGGCTTCGCCATGACCTGGTGGGCGTTCACCTTCCCGGTGGGCACCTGTGTCACCGGCGCCGCCGCCCTCGCCCGGCACACCGGGCTCGCCGGGTACGAAGCTCTGGCCGTCGGCCTGTACGCCCTGCTGGTCGCCGCGTGGCTCGCGGCCGCGGCGGGGACGGTCCGGGGTCTGCTCAGCGGTGAGCTGCTCGCAGGGCCTCGGCCAGCACCCGCGGCGCCTCGGCCAGCGACGGTCCGTACCAGGTCAGGTGCCGTCCGCTGACAAGTGCGCAGCTCAGCCCGGGGAAGGCCTCGGGGCCGTCGTCGGCGGTGAAGCGGTAGGGCTCGTCCGGGAGGACGACCACGTCCGGGGCCGCCGCCCGCAGCTCGTCCAGCGGAACGCGGGGATAGCGGTCGGGGTGGTCGGCGTACCGATGGTGCACGCCCAGGCGGGCCAGGACGTCACCGGCGAAGGTGTCGCGGCCCAGAACCATCCAGGGGCGGCGCCAGATCGGTACGACCGCCGTCGTACGGCCGGAGGGTTCCGGCAGCGTGGTCCAGGCGGCCTCCGCCTCGTCCAGCCAGCCGGGCCGGGTCCGCGCACCGCACGCGGTCAGTACGCGCTCCAGCTCCCGGAAGGCCTGGGGCACGGTTCGCACCTCGGTGACCAGCACCTCCGTGCCCGCCGCCCGCAGGGCGTCCAGGTCGGGGGCCCGGTTCTCCTCCTCGTTGGCGATCACCAGGTCGGGGGCGAGGGCGAGGATCCGCTCGACGGACGGGTTCTTGGTGCCCCCGATCCGGGTGACGTCGAGACCGGGCGGGTGCGTGCACCAGCCGGTGACACCGACGAGGACTCCGGGCAGGCTCGCTGCCAGCGCCTCCGTCAGGGACGGGACGAGGGAGACGACCCGCACTAACGCGCCCGGTCCTGGACGGCCTCGATGTGCTCGGCGACCGCCACCACGATGACCCGGGTGTCGGGGACCGTCGCCCGCCAGCGGTGCCGAACCCCGCCCGTGAGGTAAAGGGTGTCGCCTCGTCCGAGGCGATACGCGCGGCCCTCGGCCTCGATCTCGACGGCGCCGTCGGCGACGTACATCAGCTCGTCGTTGCGGTGCTGGAACTCGCGGCCGGCCTCGTGGTCGCCGGTGAACTCGGAGGCGTGCAGCTGGTGGTGACCGCGCACCAGGGAGCGGGTGCGGGGGTCGAGGTCGCCCTCTGCGACGGGCTCCGCGCGGACGACGTCCACGCTGCACGCCGGGTCGGCGGCGGCGAGGAGTTCCACGGCCGTGGTGCGCAGGGCGTCGGCCAGCTTCTCCAGGGAGGTGCGGCTCGGGCGGGCCCGGTCGTTCTCGACCTGGCTGAGGAAGGGCACGGACAGGCCGCTGCGCTCGGCCACGACGGCGAGAGTGAGTTCCAGCGCACGGCGACGCCGCCGGACGGCCGCGCCCACCCGCACGGGCTGTTGCTCTTTGTGGTCGCCCATCGCTCCGGCTCCCTCCTTCACTCGTCGTGCCGCCGACCCGGTACCCGCCGTCGGGCACTTCTCTGATGAGTTCTCTGCACCCTACGCATGTTCGGCAAACCGTTTCATGCGGCTGACACATCCCTGTCACGTCGCCGGGCCCGCACCCCCATGGTTCGCGCCAGTGCGACGGATCGCCGTGCGGGACGGGTCTCCCCTGGTTCAAGGCGGAAGCGGGCGTCCATGTTCCCGCCGGGCCGGGGCCGATGGCGCTCCGTGGTTGGCCGGATCCTTCCCGTAGGCGGATCCCCGGGATGCAGTCGCAAAGAAAACCGCGAGGGGCGGGCAGCGCCCCACGCCCGTGGACGTACGGCGGTGCCCGCCCCTCGGGCGGCGGTCCGGAACGGTCAGGTCACCCGGCCGCCTGGCTCTTTGCACCCTCATGGGCGACCGGCGCCCACGTGTCGGCCAGGCCCGGGTGCTGCTTCAGCCAGGTGCGCACGGCGTCCTGCTCCCTGCCCTTGCCGGACTTCTGGATCTGCGCCTCCAGGCCGGTGAGCTGCTTCTCGGTCATCGAGAAGTCCTTCAGCCACCTGCCGACCTCGGGGTTGTCGGCGGCGAAACCCTTGCGGGTGAGGGTGTGCACGCCGTCTCCCGCGCCCCAGGCACCCTTGGGATCCTTCAGCTTCTTCAGACCGTAGTCGCTGTAGGCCCAGTGCGGGGACCACAGGGTGACGACGACCGGCTGCTTCCTGGCGTAGGCGCGCTTCAGCTCGGCGAGCATCGCGGGCGTGGAGCCGTCGACGACGTCGTACGTGCCTTCAAGGCCGTACTCCTTGAGGACCTTGTCCTTGAGGAGGCCCATCATGCCCGCGCTGGGCTCGATGCCGACGATCTTCCCGCCGAACTCGGAGGCGTGGTCCTTCAGGTCCGCCAGGGAGTTCACGTCCTTCACATAGGAGGGGACGGTCAGCTCCAGGGAGGTGGGGCCGTACCACTTGCCGAGATCGTCCAGCTGCTGGCCGTACTTCTTCCAGTACTCGGCGTGGGTGGTCGGCAGCCAGGAGTCGGTCTCGAGGTCGAGCTGGCCGGTGGCCAGGCCGGTGTAGAGGGGGCCGGCCGCGTACTGGGTGGTGGTGACCTTGAAGCCGCGGCGCTCCAGCAGCTCCTTCCAGAGGAAGGTGGAGGCGATGCCCTCGTCCCAGGGGATGTAGCCGATCCTGATCTCCTTGCCCTTGCCGACGTCCGTGCCGGAGGCCTCGGAGGTGCCGGCGGAGCCGAAGACGCCCATCCCGCCCGCGACGAGCGCGAGGACGACCACGCCGACGACGGCGACCGCCGGGCGCGGCCGGTACGACCAGGCGGTCTTGCGGGCCTTGGCGGCGGCCCTGCGGCCCAGCGGGGAGAGCTGGGTGCCGAGCGCGCTGGTCATGCGGTCGAGGTAGATGGCGAGGACGACGATGCCGACGCCCGCCTCGAAGCCGAAGCCGATGTCGAGCCGGCCGATGGCCTCGTTGACCGCACCGCCGAGGCCGCCGGTGCCGACCATGCCGGCGATGACCACCATGGACAGGCCCAGCATGATCACCTGGTTGACGCCGGCCATGACGGTCGGCAGGGCGAGCGGCAGCTGGACGCGCAGCAGGGTGTCGCGCGGGGTGGTGCCGAACGCCTCGGCGGCCTCGACCAGTTCGGCGTCGACCTGCCGGATGCCCAGCTCGGTCATGCGGACACCCGGAGCGAGCGCGAAGATCAGGGTGGCGATGACGCCGGCCGCCGTGCCCAGGCCGAAGAAGAGGATGGCCGGGATCAGCAGGACCATCGAGGGCATCGTCTGGAGCAGGTCCAGGACGGGGCGCAGAGCGGCGCTGACCGCGCGGGAGCGGGCGGCCCAGATGCCCAGCGGGATCGAGATCACCAGGGCGATGGCGGTGGCGACGAGGACCAGCGCCAGGGTGGACATGGCCCGGTCCCACAGGTCGAGCGAGTCGACCAGCGCGAACCCGGCGAAGGCGAGGACGCCCGCGACCAGGCCGCGCAGCCACCAGGCGACGACGGCGAGGATGCCGGCCAGCAGCAGCGGCTCGGGCGCGGTCAGGACCGCGTCGATGCCGTCGTACATGCCCTCCACGACCGCGCGGATCGCGTCGAACAGCCAGGACAGGTGGGCGACCAGCCAGTCGACGCCGGAGTCGACCCAGTCGCCGAGGTGCAGCCTAGGCACGGGCGATCACCTTCTTCCCGCCGTTGTCGCACGCCGTGGGCTCGGCCGTCTCGTCGCCGAGGAAGCCGACGAGACGCTGCCGGGGTACGACTCCGACGAGCGCGCGGTCGGCGCCGAGGACGGCGACCGGGTGGGGGAGGCGGGCGCTGATCGCGCACAGCTCGGCGAACGGTGTGGCGGGGGTGGCCGTCTCGCAGCCGCAGTCGGCCTCGTCGCCGCGGACCTCGGTGTCCATCACGGCGGCGGCGGTCAGCACGCGGGAGCGGTCGACGTCCTGGATGAAGGAGGCGACGTAGTCGTTCGCGGGGCGCAGCAGGATGTCCTCGGCGGTGCCCGTCTGCACGATGCGGCCGTCCCGCATGACGGCGATGCGGTCGCCCAGGCGCATGGCCTCGTTGAGGTCGTGGGTGATGAACACGATGGTCTTCTTCAGGGTCTTCTGGAGTTCCAGGAGCTGGTCCTGCATGTCGCGGCGGATCAGCGGGTCCAGGGCGCTGAAGGACTCGTCCATCAGAAGCAGGTCGGCGTCGGTGGCGAGGGCGCGGGCGAGACCGACGCGCTGCTGCATGCCGCCGGACAGCTCGTCGGGCCAGGAGTCCTCCCAGCCGGCCAGGCCGCACAGGGCGAGCGCCTCGTCGGCGCGGCGTTCGCGCTCGGCGCGGGACACGCCCTGCACGGCGAGGCCGTAGGCGGCGTTGTCGCGGACGCTGCGGTGCGGGAAGAGCGCGAAGTGCTGGAAGACCATGCTGATCTTCTTCGAGCGCAGCTCGCGCAGTCCGCGGTCGCTGAGCGCGGTCAGATCCTGGCCGTCGAAGCGGACCTGGCCCGCGGTCGGCTCCAGCAGGCCGTTGAGCATGCGCAGCAGGGTGGACTTCCCGGAGCCCGACAGGCCCATGACGACGAAGATCTCACCGGCCTCGACGGCGAAGGAGGCGTCGATCACGGCGGCGGTGGTGCCGTCGGCGCGCAGTTCCTCCCGGTCGGCGCCCTGCCGCAGCCGTTGCACGGCCTGGTCCGGTCGTCTGCCGAACACCTTGAACAGATGCTCGGCCTCAAGCCTGGATGACACACGTACCTCTTGCCTCGTCGGACAGGACAGAGGTCGCGCCTGCCCGGGTCCGTGCACGTCAAACGCACAGGTGGGCCATTTCACGAGGGAGGCGCAGGCCGCAACTCGTTGCGCAGCACACCATGGCTGTCGGTGCCGTGCGGCATGATGCGAGCGTGACCGGACGACTCATGCTTCTCGACACCGCCTCGCTGTACTTCCGCGCCTACTTCGGCGTGCCGGACTCCGTGAAGGCGCCGGACGGCACGCCGGTGAACGCCGTGCGGGGACTGCTCGACTTCATCGACCGGCTGGTGAAGGACCACCGGCCGCAGCAGTTGGTGGCCTGCATGGACGCCGACTGGCGGCCGCAGTGGCGGGTCGATCTGATCCCGACCTACAAGGCGCACCGGGTCGCCGAGGAACACGAGGGCGCGCCGGACGAGGAGGAGGTGCCGGACACGCTCTCCCCGCAGGTGCCGGTCATCGAGGCCGTGCTGGACGCGGTCGGCATCGCCCGGGTCGGGGTCGAGGGGTACGAGGCGGACGACGTGATCGGCACGTTCACCGCGCGTGCCGACGGTCCGGTGGACATCGTCACCGGCGACCGCGACCTGTACCAGCTCGTCGACGACAAGCGCGAGATCCGCGTGCTGTACCCGCTCAAGGGCGTCGGCACGCTGCAGCTGACCGACGAGGCGGTGCTGCGCGAGAAGTACGGGGTCGACGGCCGGGGGTACGCGGATCTGGCGCTGCTGCGCGGCGATCCGAGCGACGGCCTGCCGGGCGTGCCCGGCATCGGCGAGAAGACGGCTGCCAAGCTGCTCGCCGAGTTCGGCGACCTGGCCGGGATCATGGCGGCGGTCGAGGACCCGCGGGCGAAGCTCACGCCGTCCCAGCGCAAGCGGCTGACCGAGGCCAGGCCGTATGTGGCGGTGGCGCCGACGGTGGTGAAGGTGGCCGACGACGTCCCGTTGCCGGACGTCGACACCACCCTGCCGCGCACTCCGCGGGATCCGGCGGGGTTGGAGGGACTGGCGGCACACTGGGGACTGGGGGGTTCCCTGCAACGGCTGCTCACCACGCTCGGGGAGTGATGCCCGACCGGAATATTCCGGCAAAACGCGTTGACCAAGCCTGCGTGGAACACGGAAAGGGATGCTAACTTAGGTAAACCTAACCAATGCAGCAGGAGGCCGTGATGGCAGAGCGCCCGGGACGAAAGCCGCGCACGCCCCATACCGCCCAGGTGGTGCGCACCGAGCGACTGACCCCGCACATGCAGCGCGTGGTGCTCGGCGGCGAGGGTCTGGCCGGATTCGCCGCGGACATCTGCACCGACCACTATGTGAAGCTGCTGTTCGGCCCCCCTGGCGTGACCTACCCGGAGCCCTTCGACCTGGAGCGGATCCGCGCGGAGTTCCCCCGCGAGCAGTGGCCGGTGACGCGGACCTACACAGTGCGCGCCTGGGACCCCGAGCACCTCGAACTGACCCTGGACTTCGTCATCCACGGCGACGAGGGACTGGCCGGGCCGTGGGCCGCCCGGGTACAGCCGGGCGAGAGCGTGCGCTTCATGGGCCCCGGCGGTGCGTACGCGCCCGACCCGAGCGCCGACTGGCATCTGCTCGCCGGTGACGAGAGCGCGCTGCCCGCGATCGCCCGCGCCCTGGAGACGCTGCCCGCCGGCACCCGGGCACACGCCTTCGTGGAGGTGTCCGGCCCCGAGGAGGAGCAGAAGATCGACTCCGATGTGGAGGTCGTCTGGCTGCACCGCGGGGACCGGCCGGTGGGCGAGGCCCTGCTGGAGGCCGTCCACGCACTGGAGTTCCCCGAGGGTCGGCTGCACGCGTTCGTGCACGGCGAGGCGAGCTTCGTGAAGACGCTGCGCCGGCTGCTCCGGGTCGAGCTGCAGATTCCGCGCGAGGACCTGTCGGTCTCCGGCTACTGGCGCCTCGGCCACAACGAGGACGGCTGGCAGGCCTCCAAGCGGGAGTGGAACGCCGGTATCGAGGCCGAGCAGGAGAGCGGCGGCGCGGCGGCCGCGTGAACGACGGGAAGGCGGCGGCACCTTGACGGGTGCCGCCGCTTCGTCGTGTGAGGACTTGGGCCCGGCTCGGACACGCCCGCGTGACGCGGCGGAAACAGCCCGTCCCTAATTTCTGTCGCTCGACAGGAACTCACTCCCGCGCTCCTAGGCAGGTGCCGCCGTGACGACGACCGACGACCGCTCCCTGGAGGAGTTCGGCTACCGCCAGGAGCTGCACCGCAGCCTGGGCCGGTACGCCTCCTTCGCCGCCGGGTTCTCCTTCATCTCCGTCCTGACCACCGTGTTCCAGTTCTTCGCCTTCGGCTACTCCTTCGGCGGGCCGCTCTTCTTCTGGGCCTGGCCGGCCGTGCTGACCGGCCAGTTCGCGGTCGCCGCGTGCTTCGCGGAGCTGGCCGCGCGCTATCCCCTCTCCGGCGCGATCTACCAGTGGTCCTCGCGGCTCGCGACCCCCGCCGTCGGCTGGTTCGCCGGCTGGATCATGGTGATCGGGCAGATCGTGGTGGTCGCCGCGGCCGCGCTGGCCCTCCAGATGGTGCTGCCCGCCCTCTGGTCCGGCTTCCAGCTGATCGGCACGGACACCTCCCCCGCCTCCGAGGACGGCGCGGCCAACGCGGCGGTACTGGGCGTGGCGCTGCTGGTGCTGACCACGCTGGTCAACCTCGTGGACAACCGGGTGATGTCCATGGTCAACCGGGTCGGCGTGACCGCCGAGATCATCGGCGCGCTGCTGATCGTGGTGCTCCTGCTGACCCACTCCCGCCGCTCCCCCGGCATCACCTTCCACACCACCGGCGGCGCCGGAACGGGCCTGTTCGGTGCCCTGCTCATCGGCTCGTTCACGGCGGCGTACGTGATGATCGGCTTCGACAGCGCGGGCGAGCTGAGCGAGGAGACCCGCCTGCCCCGCCGTACGGCCCCGCGCACCATCCTCACCGCCCTCGGCGCGGCCGGCCTGCTCGGCGGCCTCGTCGTCCTCGGCGGCCTGCTCGCCGCACCCAGCCTGACCGACGGGAGGCTGGCGGTGGACGGGCTGAGTTACGTCCTCACGAGCAGCCTGGGCGACGGGGTGGGCCGGGTGCTGCTGGCCGACGTGGCGGTGGCGATCGCCGTGGCCACGCTCGCGATCCAGACGGCGGCCTGCCGCATGCTGTTCTCCATGGCCCGCGACGGACAACTGCCCTTCGCCCGCCGCCTGGCCCGGGTCGACGCGCGCACCGGCATGCCGGGCGCCCCCGCGCTGGTGGTCGGCGTCCTGGCCGCCGCCCTGCTCCTGCTCGACTTCGCCTCACCGGAGGCGTTCCTCGCCATCGGCACGACATGCATCGTGCTGCTGTACCTGGCGTACGCGATGGTGACGGGCCCGCTGCTGCTGCGCCGCCTGCGCGGGGAGTTCACCGCACAGGGCACCGACGAGACGGGCGCGCCCCTCTTCTCCCTCGGCCGCTGGGGCGTCCCGGTCAACGCCCTGGCCCTCCTCTACGGCCTCGCGATGACCGTCAACCTGGCCTGGCCGCGCGCGGCGGTGTACGACCCGGCGGGCGGGCACTGGTACTTCCAGTGGTTCACCGTGCTGTTCCTGCTGGTCACGCTGGTGCTCGGGGTCCTGTACCGGGCGGTGCGGGCCCAGCGCGGCCGGACGGGCGTGGGAGGGACGGTGGTGGCGGTGTCCGCGGACTCGGCCTGAGCCGGCCCCGGGGGTCACCGCCCCCGGCCCCCGTACCCTTGACCCCGATGAGACGCCGTACGCCACCCCCTCCCGCCCCGCTCCCCCAGCGCGACGGTGTCGACCCGGTGCGGGTGCGGCTGCCGTTCGACGGGGCGTGGGCGACCGTGCGGGAGTACCTCGTGGCACGGCTGACGGGGGCCGGCCCCGGTGTGGTCGAGGCGATGGTCGACGCGGGGCAGGTCGTGGGGGCCGACGGGCGGGCGGTGGCGCCGGACGCGCCGTACGAGCCGGGGATGTTCGTGTGGTTCCAGCGGGAGCTGCCGGACGAAGTGGTGGTGCCGTTCCCGGTGGAGGTGGTCCACCGGGACGCGCACATCGTCGTGGCCGACAAGCCGCACTTCCTCGCGACGACCCCGCGCGGCACGCATGTCACCCAGACCGCGCTGGCCCGGCTGCGACACGAGCTGGACCTCCCCTCGCTGACCGCCGCCCACCGGCTGGACCGGCTCACCGCCGGTCTCGTGCTGTTCACGGTGCGGCCCGAGGAGCGTGGCGCGTACCAGACGTTGTTCCGGGACCGGCAGGTACGCAAGGAGTACGAGGCCGTCGCGCCGTACGATCCCTCGCTCGCCCTGCCCCGGACGGTGCGCAGCCGGATCGTGAAGGAACGCGGGGTGCCGGCCGCCCGGGAGGTAGAAGGCGAGCCGAACGCGGTGACCCGTGTGGAACTGGCCGAGCACCGGGGCGGACTGGGCCGGTACCGGCTCGTCCCGGAGACAGGGCAGACCCATCAGCTGCGCGTTCATCTGAACGCGCTGGGCGTGCCCATCCTCGGCGACCCGCTGTATCCGGAGGTGACCGCCCCCGTGCCGCCCGGTGACTTCCGGCGTCCGCTGCAACTGCTCGCGCGGAGGCTGGAGTTCACCGATCCGGTCACGGGGGCGGAGCACACCTTCGTCAGCGGACGGACGCTGCGGGCATGGTCCTCCCCGCAGCGGTGGGCCGGCGAGGAGCCGTAGGGCCGCTCACTCCCCCCGCCACCAGCGCAGCATCCGCCGCCACAGGTTGTCCCGCCGGGGCGCCTCCGGTGCCGCGGGGGCGGGCTCGACAGCGGGCTCGGGAGCGGGGCGCGAGGGCGCCGGGACGTCGTCCGGGGCGGGGGTCGGGTCCGTGCGGAGGGAGCCGACCTGCCAGTCGGCGCGCTGCGGCGGGATGGGGGACGGGCTGGGCGGAAGGCCCGCGTCCTGCTGGGGCTTCGGTTCGAAGCGCACCGGCAGGGACACCAGGTGCCGGGAGGCGATGGACTGCCGCCAGTGCAGGTCCTCCTCCGGGCAGTCCAGCTGGATGTCCGAGAGCCGCATCAGCAGGGCGTCCACGCCGACGTCGGCGATGGCACGGCCGATGTCCTGGCCCGGGCACTCGTGGGGGCCGCCGCCGAAGGCGAGGTGGGAGCGGTTGCCCTGCATGTTGGCGGACAGGTCGGGCCGCACCCGTGGATCCACGTTGCCCGGGGCGGGCGCGAAGAGCAGCCCGTCGCCCTTGCGGATGCGCCGGCCGCCCAGCTCCGTGTCCTGCTTGGCGAAGTAGCCGAGGACGGTGCTGAACGGCGGCTCGTCCCACAGGGACTGTTCGATCGCCTCCGGCACGGTCATCTGACCGCCGTTGAGCTGGGCGCGGAAGCCCGGCTCGGTGAGGACCATCCGCAGTGCGTTGGCGAGCAGGTTGGCGGTGGCCTCGTAGGCCGCGAAGAGGACGAGACGCAGGTGTTCGCGGACCTCGTCGTCGCTCAGTCCCGCGGGGTGGGTGATGAGGTGACTGGTGAAGTCGTCGTCCGGCCGGGCGCGGCGGCGGATGGTGAGCCGGCTCAGCGCGTCCATCACGTAGGCATGGCTCTGGATGGCGGTCTCGGTGCCCTTGAGCGCGTCGCGGGCGGCCTGCACCATCCGGTCGTTGTACTCCTCGGGCATGCCGAGGATCTCGCACATGACGGCCATCGGCAGGTGCTCGGCGAACTGGGAGACCAGGTCGGCCCGGCCCCGCTCGCAGAAGTCGTTGACCAGTTCCTGGGTGTAGCGGCCGATGTGGCGGCGCATGCTGCGGTGGTCGATGGTCGACATGGCGCCGGTGACGGCCGCGCGCAACCGCTGGTGCTCGTCACCCTCGGCGTGCGAGCAGATGGGCTGCCGGGCGATGTGCGGCATGAGCGGGTGGTCGGGCTTGACCATGCCCTCCTGCAGCGGGGTCCAGATCCGGCTGTCGCGGGCGTACTGGGAGGGGCTGCGCACCAGGTGCAGGTTCTCGGCGTGCCCGAGGACCACCCACATCGGTACGTCCTCGTGGAGCAGCACGGGCGCCACGGTGCCGTGCTCCTCCCGCAGGCGCTCGTAGAGGTCGCCCAGGTCCTCCGCGTCGGGCCCGTAGAGCCGGTGCAGCCCCCCGGGACCGCGGCCGTGCGCCGGGCAGCCCGGCGGCGGGCCGGAGGTGGGGTCGGTGCCCGTCAGGGATTGGGGTTCAGGCGTCACAGTGTCGCTCCGGAACGGAAGGTGGGGGTAGGTCGGGTGGGTCAGGTCAGGGCGCCGGACAGGGCGAGCGAGTGCAGGAAGCGCATCAGGGTCATCAGCACTTCCTTGCTGGAGGCCCGGCGGCGCACGTCGCACTCCATGATCGGGATCTCCGGGGCCAGGTCCAGCGCGGTGCGCAGCTCGTCGACGGGGTAACGGGGCGCGTCCGGGAAGGAGTTGACGGCCACGACGAAGGGGACGCCGCGTTCTTCCAGCCGTCCCATGACGTCGTAGCTGACCTCCAGGCGGCGGGTGTCGACCAGGACGACCGCGCCGAGCGCGCCTTCGAACAGGCCGTTCCACAGGAACCAGAAGCGTTCCTGGCCGGGGGTGCCGAAGAGGTAGAGCACCAGCTTGTCGGTGATGCTGATGCGGCCGAAGTCCATGGCCACGGTGGTGGCCGTCTTCGAGTCGGATCCGTAGTTGTCGTCGACCCCGATGCCGGCCTGCGTCATGGTCTCCTCGGTGGTCAGCGGTCTGATCTCGCTGACCGAACCGACCATGGTGGTCTTGCCGACGCCGAAGCCGCCCACGATCACGATCTTCACCGCGGCCTGGGCCGTGTGCGGAAGATGGTCCTCGGTGCGTGGGCCGGGGATGGTGTCAGAGCCGTTGAAGTCCATGCATCACCGCTTCGAGGAGTGAACGGTCAGCGACCGCCTGGCGCACGATCGGGGCGCGCGCCTGCACCAGTTCGGTCACGATCAGCTCGGTGATCAGGACGGTCATCGCGCTGAACGGCAGGTTGAGGTAGGCCGACAACTCGGCCACGGACAGGGGCGCGGTACAGAGCCGGAGCACTGCCGCCTCCTCCGGCGAGGCGGACGGCGGCGGCGCGGCGCGCGCCACGATTAAGGTGACCAGGTCGAGTTCGGCCCGGCCGCCGTCGGCGGCGCCGGCGATGGTGTACAGCCGTTCGGGGTTCCTGGGCGGTTCCTCGCCGTCCGCCGCTTCCGAGGGTGGCGGGGGCGGCGGTGGTGGGGGCGGCAGGGGCTGCGGCCGGCGCCGTTTGCGTCGCGGAGGAGTCATACGGTCTGCCCGTTCCGCCGGGGCGGACTGGTGAGGTGGGTGCCCATCCGGACGACGAGGTCGCGCATCATGCCGCTCATCCGGCCCGGCTCGCAGGTGACGTCGGCGAGCACGGCGAGAAAGGCGTTGGCGCCCGCGTTCATGAGGTAGAAGTAGCCGCCTTCGATCTCGATGACCACGAGCTTCATCTCCCCGGCGCCGGGGAGTTCCTGGATGATGGCACTGGCGAGGCTCTGTACGCCCGCGCAGGCGGCGGCCACCCGGTCTGCGGCGTCGGGGTCGCTGCCGTAGCGGGCGATACGCAGTCCGTCGGCGGAGAGGACCACGATCATCTCGATGCCCGGTACGCCGTCGTTGAGCTGCTTGAGCATCCAGTCGAAGTTGCCTCGCTGCTGGATCACTTGAGGTTCCCCTCGTCGTCGGTGGCGCCCTCGGTGGCGGTGTCCGAATCGTTGAGCAGGTGCAGGTACGCGGTCGGGTTCAGCGTGAAGTCGGTCAGTTCGGCCGCGGTGGCGTTCTCGGGCATGCCCTTGCGCAGGCCGTCCCAGAACTCGTCGACCCACATGCCCGGCGGCCGGTCCCGGAGCTTCTGCAGCTCGGGGTCGATCTCGGGCTCCGGTTCGGGCTTGGGCCCGGGCTGGGACCAGATGGTCGGCCTGCCCTCGCGCTCGGCGCGTTCGATGGCGGCCTGCTCGGCGATCCGCTGACTGAGCGGGGTCTTCACCCGGCTGCGGCGCTGCGGCAGACCGCCCGCCGTCCACTCGGTGACCTCGGGGACGTCGTCCTCCATGGAGATTCCGGCGGGGATGCGGGGGCTGGTGGGGCGGCGCTTCTTGGGCGGGCGCTTCGGGCCCTCCACGGCGCCGAGCTCGGGCTTCGGCACGGCGGTGGCACCGATGCCGTGGGCGGCGCCGACGCCGGGCTCGGTCGTGGTCATGACGCTCGGTACGACGAGGATCGCGCGGACGCCGCCGTAGGCGGAGGCACGCAGCGAGACCTGCATGTCGAAGGCCTTGCAGAGCCGGCCGACGACGGCGAGGCCGAGCCGCGGGCTCGAGCCCAGGTTCTCCGCGTCGTCGCCCGCCATGGCGTCGTGGATCGCCTTCTCGATGCGGGCACGGCCTTCCTCGCTGAGGCTGACGCCGGCGTCCTCGATCTCGATGACGAGGCCGCTCTGCACCTCGGCGGCGGTGACGTGCACCTTGGTCGACGGCGGCGAGTAGCGGGTGGCGTTGTCGAGGAGTTCGGCGGCCGCGTGGATGATCGGCTCGACGGAGGTGCCCTTGATGTTGATGTTGACGATCGAGTTCAGCTCGATGCGCCGGTACTCCAGGATCCGGGACATGGCACCGCGCAGCACGCTGTACAGCGACACCGGCAGCGGCCACTGACGGCCGGGGCGGCCGCCGCCGAGAACGGAGATGGTGTCCGCGAGGCGGCCGATCAGCGCACTGCCGTGGTCGAGGCGCAGCAGGTCGTCGAAGACCTCGGGGTTGCGGCCGTGGTCCTCCTCCATCTCGCGCAGTTCGTTGGCCTGCTGGTGGACGATGGCCTGGATGCGGCGGGCGATGCTCACGAAGGAGCGCTCGGTGGCGTCGCGCATCGAGATCTCGAAGTCGGCGCCCTTCAGTGCCGTGCGCAGCAGGGTGCGCTGCGACTCGGGCATGTGGCGCAGTTCGGGGTCGAGGTCGACGGTCTTGCGCATCACCTCTCTGAGCGGTTCTCCGTAGCGCAGCCGGCGGAACGCGGTGGGCAGGATCTCGGATCCGAGGCGGACGATCTCCGCGTCGTGGGCGGCGAGGCGGTGCTCCAGATACGCCGTGTGACGGGCGTGCTCCGCCTGCGCCTCGCGAAGTCGGCGGCCGCGGCGGACAACCTCGGTGGCCGTGGCGAGGACCAGCAGCAGGGCCACTGCCCCGCACCCGCCGACGGCGATCCGGGCCGAGGCCGGGACCAGGGCGACCGCGGCCCCGGCCGCCGCGGCCATCGCTATGGCCGGCAGCAACAGCACGCGCGCATAAGGACGTTCACGGCCGCCGGGAGGCTTCTGAACACTCACCATGGATGCCTTCTGAGACGAATCGGCTGGGTGTCGGGGGAGCTTGTGGGGGGAAGGTTCATGGAACTGAAGGGATCTTCCAGAAGTTTGGGAACAGACGCACGAATACACCTCAACTCGGTGCGCCGCGGGCGAGCTTAGTCCGACCGGATCATCGCCGTGTCATATTCGGCAAGCACCTGAAATCGCCCACGCAACAGGAGTACGCTCGGCCCCATTTGCACGCTGGGCATTCGTTCGAACACATGGCGTGACGACGTACGGACGCACGAGAGTGACCCCCCGTGATGGGTGAAAAGGCGGCTCAGACCCCGACGATCCGCAGCGCCGCGTCGGCGGTGGCGCGGGCGAACTCCGCGACGGAGCGCTCCGGTTCGGAGCGGTGCACCAGGATGACGCCCTCGATCAGACCGAAGACCAGATCCGTGCGCAGCTCCAGCTCGCTCTTGGCGAGCGCTCCGCCCGCGACGGTGGCGGCCAGCAACTGCCGGTAGGCGTCCTTGAGTTCGGCCCGTACGGCATGGAAGCCGGCGAACCGCTCGGTGCGCACCTCGGGCAGCAGGTAGAGCCCGCCGAGATTGTGCGGTCCGCCGCACAGCAGCTCCACGTCGGTGCGGCACAGCTCCCACAGCCGGTCCTCGGCCGACGCTGCGGCCTCGGCGCTCTCGGCGAGCAGCTCACGGGCCCGGGCCAGCGAGGGCGTGACGGTGGACTCCAGCAGCTCGGCGAGCAGCTCCTCCTTGCCGGAGACGTAGTGGTACATGGACGCCTGGCGCATGCCGGCGCGCTCGGCGACAGCCCGGGTGGTGGTGGCCGCGTAGCCGCGGGTGGTGAACAACTCGGCCGCCGCGGCGAGCAGTTCGGCACGCGGTGCGAGGCCGCTGTCCGGCCGCTGCGCGGCCCGCGGCCGGCCGACCCGGCGACTGCTGCCCGTTCCCATGAGTTCGATCCTCGCACACCCCCTCGTCCGGTGATCTCCGTGAGGGCCCGGTAACCGCCCGGCAACGCACGCGCAATGCCGACGACCCGGCCCGCACCTAATTTCTGTCGCACGACAGAAATCCACCCACCCCCCTCGGCGAAAGGTCCCGCCATGGCGACAGCCACCACCCACGGAGCCCGTGACCACGCCCGCGCCCAGGAGGGCGGCCGTGCCGAGGCCATGCCCGTCGTACCGGCCCGGGACTGGCCCGAGCCGCCCTGCTCGGCGGGCCACCTGGTGTGGGCCGAGACCGTGGCGGGCGGCAACTACACGCACCGGGTGCTGGCCCGCGGCACCGAGCTGCGGCTGACCGATCTGCTCGGCGACGCCTGCGCGCATCTGCTCCTGTACGTGGACGGCCGCCCCTGGGAGCGACTGAACGCGGCCGACACGGTGAAGGTGCAGTGGAACGCCTACCTGGGCGAGGGGCGGCTGCTCCTGTCCGACCAGGGCCGGGTGCTCGCCAGCGTCGTCACCGACGCCTCCGGGCGCCACGACGCGCTGTGCGGCACCTCCACCCTCGTCCGCAACACCTCGCGCTACGGCGACGGCACCCCGCAGGGTCCCTCCCCCGCCGGTCGCGAGCTGCTGAAGCTGGCCGCCGCCAAGAACGGCCTGGAGCCACGCGACCTGCCGCCCTCCCTCTCTTTCTTCCAGGGCGTCGAGGTGCGCGAGGACGGTGTCCTGGAGTTCACCGGCTCGGCCGGCCCCGGCGGCAGCGTCACGCTCCGCGCGGAGCAGGACGTGACCGTACTGATCGCGAACGTGCCGCATCCGGTGGACCCGCGCCCCGAGTACATCAGCACTCCCCTGGAGGTCCTCGCCTGGCGGGCCGCGCCCACCGCGCCCGGCGCCCCGCTGTGGGAGGCCACCCCGGAGGGCCGCCGTGCCTTTCTCAACACCGCCGAATTCCTCGCCGCGAGGGGGCTCGTATGAAGACCGTCGTTCCGGCCCGTGCCGCCTGGTCGTCCGTCGTCCGCGGCGGCGGCACACTGGCCATCACCGACCTGCACGGCAACCAGGCCGTCGACTTCCTCGTGTACGACGCCCACGACACGTCCGTGCGCTACAGCGCCCCTGACACGATCCAGGCGCAGGGCACCATCTTCCTGACCACGGGCAGCGTGCTGCTGTCCAACGAGCACACCCCGCTGATGACCGTCGTCGCCGACGAGGTGGGCCGGCACGACACGGTCGGCGGCGCCTGCTCCAAGGAGTCCAACTCCCTGCGCTACGGCCACCACACCTGGGCGCAGCACGCCTGTGCGGACAACTTCCTCGCGGAGGGCGCGAAGTACGGCCTGGGCAAGCGGGACCTGGTCTCCAACGTCAACTGGTACATGAACGTGCCGGTCGAGAAGGACGGCACGCTCGGCATCGTGGACGGCATCTCGGCACCGGATCTGTCGCTGACCCTGCGCGCCGAGCGGGACGTCCTGGTGCTGGTCTCCAACTGCCCCCAGATCAACAACCCGTGCAACGGCTTCGAGCCGACGGCGGTGGAGATGACGATCACGGAGCCCGGGGCATGACCTTCGAGAAGGTACTGGTCGCCAACCGGGGCGAGATAGCCGTCCGGATCATCCGCACCGCCCGCGCTCTCGGCCTGCGCACGGTCGCCGTGTTCGCCGACCCGGACCGCTCGGCGCCGCACGTCCGGCTGGCGGACGAGGCGGTGCGGCTCGGCCCGGCGCCCGCGAAGGAGTCGTACCTCGACGCGGACCTGGTGCTGAAGGCGGCCAAGGACACCGGAGCGGGCGCGATCCACCCGGGGTACGGCTTTCTGTCCGAGGACGCGGCCTTCGCGCGGCGCTGCGAGGACGACGGGATCGTGTTCGTGGGGCCGACGCCGGAGCAGCTGGAGCTGTTCGGCGCCAAGCACAGGGCCCGCGCGGCGGCCGAGGCGGCCGGGGTGCCGCCGGCGCCGGGGACGGGGCTGCTGGCGGACCTGCCCGAGGCCCTGCGCGAGGCCGCGCGCATCGGCTATCCCGTCATGCTGAAGGCGACCGGCGGGGGCGGCGGTATCGGTATGTCGGCCTGTCGCTCCGCCGCCGAGCTGACCGAGGCCTGGGAGCGGGTGCAGCGGGTGGCCGCAGCGTCCTTCGCCTCCGCCGGGGTCTTCCTGGAGCGCCTGATCGAGCACGCCCGCCATGTCGAGGTGCAGGTCTTCGGCGACGGCACGGGCCGGGTCGTCACCTTCGGCGACCGCGACTGCTCCCTGCAGCGCCGTAACCAGAAGGTGGTCGAGGAGGCCCCGGCACCCGGACTGCCCGGCCACGTCCGCGACCGACTGGCCCGGTCCGCCCGCGACCTGTGCGCCGCGGTCGGCTACCGCTCCGCCGGCACGGTCGAGTTCGTGTACGACGCGGCCCGCGAGGAGGCCTTCTTCCTGGAGGTCAACACGCGCCTCCAGGTGGAGCACCCCGTCACCGAAGAGGTCTACGGCGTCGATCTGGTCGCCTGGATGCTGCGTCTGGCGCGCGGCGAGACGGACGTCGTACGCGACCCCGGCCCTCCCCGAGGCCACGCCGTCGAGGCCCGCCTCTACGCCGAGGACCCCTCCCGCGGGCACCGGCCCGGCGCGGGTCTGCTGACCCGGGTGGAGTTCCCGGCCGGGGTGCGCGTGGACGGCTGGGTGGAGACCGGCACCGAGGTGACGACGTCGTACGACCCCCTGCTCGCGAAGGTGATCGCGTACGGCCCCGACCGCGCGCAGGCACTGCGCCGGCTGGCCGAGGCGCTGGCCCGCACCCGCGTGGACGGCATCGAGACGAACCTGGGCCTGGTCCGGGCGGCACTGGCCGCACCGGAGTTCCGGGCCGCCGGCCACTCCACGGCGACCCTGGCCGGCGTCACCGACCCGACCCCGCGCATCGAGGTGGTCTCCGGCGGGACGCTCACCACGGTCCAGGACTGGCCGGGCCGCACCGGCCACTGGCAGGTGGGCGTGCCGCCGTGCGGACCGATGGACGACCGCTCCTTCCGCCTGGGCAACCGGGCGCTCGGCAACCCGGAGGGCGCGCCCGGGCTCGAATGCACGCTCCAGGGGCCCTCGTTGAGGTTCAGCCACGCCACGACGGTCTGTGTGACCGGTGCACCGGCCCCGGTCACCGTGGACGGCAGGCAGGTCGGCCAGTGGGAGCCGGTCACCGTACCGGCGGGCGCCGTCCTGGAGGTCGGCGCGCCGCTCGCCCACGGCCTGCGCACCTACGTCCTCCTCGCGGGCGGCGGCCTGGACGTGCCGCCGTTCCTCGGCAGCGCGAGCACCTTCACACTGGGCCGGTTCGGCGGCCACGGCGGGCGGGCGCTGCGCACGGGCGACGTCCTGCACGGCGGGGCGGTCGCCGAGGGCACCGCCGTGGCGGAGCGCCCCGAGTTCACCGCCGTCTGGCAGGTCGGCGCCGTCGAAGGACCGCACGCGGCACCGGAGTTCTTCACCGAGGACGACATCCGCGACTTCTACGCGGCCGGCTGGAAGGTCCACTTCAACTCGGCGCGCACCGGTGTCCGCCTGGTCGGCCCGGCGCCCCGCTGGGCCCGCGCCGACGGCGGTGAGGCGGGCCTGCACCCGTCCAACATCCATGACACCCCGTACTCGGTCGGCGCCGTCGACTACACCGGCGACATGCCGGTGCTGCTCGGTCCGGACGGACCCTCGCTCGGCGGGTTCGTGTGCCCGGCGACCGTGCTGAGCGGCGAGCGGTGGAAGCTGGGCCAGCTGCGGCCGGGCGACACGGTCCGCTTCGTGCCCGTGGACGTGACGGGCGCGCCCCGCCCGGAGATCGCCGACGGCGGGGTGCTGGCCCGCGACGGGGACGTCACCTACCGCCGCAGCGGCGACGACAACCTGCTCGTCGAGTTCGGCCCGATGCAGCTCGACCTGGCCCTGCGCATGCGGGTGCACGCCCTGATGGAGGCGGTGGCGGCGGCGGACCTGGACGGGGTCACGGACCTCACGCCGGGCATCCGCGCGCTCCAGATCCAGGCGGACCCGGGTCTCCTGCCGCAGCACGAACTCCTTGCCGCGGTAGGGCGGATCACGGCGGCGCTCCCGCCCACCGCCGAGCTGACCGTCCCCTCCCGCACCGTCCACCTCCCGCTGTCCTGGGACGACCCGGCCACCCGCGAGGCCATCGCCCGCTACATGGCGGGCGTCCGCGACGACGCACCCTGGTGCCCGTGGAACATCGAGTTCATCCGCCGGATCAACGGCCTCGGGTCGGTCGAGGAGGTGTACCGCACGGTCTTCGACGCGGAATACCTCGTACTCGGCCTGGGCGACGTGTACCTGGGCGCCCCGGTGGCCACCCCGCTCGATCCGCGCCACCGCCTGGTGACGACGAAGTACAACCCGGCGCGCACCTGGACGGCCGAGAACTCGGTCGGCATCGGCGGGGCGTACCTGTGCGTCTACGGCATGGAGGGCCCCGGCGGCTACCAGTTCGTTGGCCGTACGACCCAGGTGTGGTCGGGGTGGCAGCAGCGGGGCGCGTTCGAGCCGGGCGCTCCTTGGCTGCTGCGCTTCTTCGACCGGATCAGGTGGTATCCGGTGGAGCCGGACGAGCTCCTCGGGCTGCGGGCCGACATCACCGCCGGCCGCTTCGTCCCGCGCATCGAGGAGGGCACCTTCTCGCTCTCCGCGCATCAGGCCTTTCTCGCCGAACACGCCGATTCCATCGCGGAGTTCAGGGTCCGGCAGCGGGCCGCGTTCGCGGCGGAACGGGACGCCTGGGAGGCGGCGGGCGAGTTCGCCCGGGCCCAGGCGGCGGCCGCACCGGCGGCACCGCCGGCCGAGGTGGTCGTACCGCCGGGCGGGCGGCTGGTCGAGGCCGAGTTCGCCGCGTCCGTGTGGCAGGTGAACGTGGCACCGGGCGACACGGTGACGGCGGGGCAGCCCCTGTTCACCCTGGAGGCGATGAAGATGGAGTCGAGGGTGCCCGCACCGGCCGACGGCGTGGTGAGCGACGTCCTGGCCCGGCCGGGTGACCAGGTGGAGGCGGGAACCGCGCTGGTCGTCCTGGCGCCGCCCACGAACTGAACCAGAGCCGTCCACTGATCCCGGCATCACCCGGGAGCTGCCCGAGGAGCACGTATGACCTGCACCGTCAGCCGCGTCGAGGCCGCCTACGCCCGTATCGACGCCGTGGAACGGCCCGAGCTGTGGATCGGCCTGCGTCCCCGTGCGGACGTCCTTGCGGAGGCCCGCGCGATCGACGAGCAGGTGGCGGCAGGCGCCCGCCTCCCGCTCGCCGGGCGGCTGCTGGCCGTCAAGGGCAACATCGATGTGCACGGGCTGCCCACCACCGCGGGCTGCCCGGCGTACGCGTACGACCCCGCCGCCGACGCCCCGGCCGTGGCGCGGCTGCGGGCGGCAGGCGCGCTGGTCCTCGGCACGACGAACCTGGACCAGTTCGCGACCGGCCTGGTCGGTACCCGCTCCCCCTACGGTGCGGTCCCCAGCGCCCACGACCCGGCCAGGATCAGCGGGGGCTCCAGCTCCGGCTCGGCCGTCGCGGTGGCCCTCGGCATCGCCGACCTCGCGCTCGGCACGGACACCGCGGGCTCGGGCCGGGTGCCGGCCGCCTTCAACGGCATCGTCGGCCTCAAGCCCACGCGCGGCCTGGTGCCCACGGCGGGCGTGGTCCCGGCCTGCGCCTCCCTCGACTGCGTGACAGTGTTCGCCCGCACCCTCTCCGAGGCCGAGGAGGCCCTTGCGCTCATGGCCGCCCCGCCCGACCGCCTTCTCCCGCCCCTCCCGCAGCGCGCCCCCGGCCCATGGCGCATCGCGGTCCCGTCCCGGGCGGGGCTCGGCGAGCTGGACGCGGGCTGGGCCGAGGCCTACGCGCGCACGGTGGAGCACCTGGGCGAGGTGGGCGCGTCGGTACGGGAGATCGACCTCGCGCCCTTCACGGAGGCGGCGGCGATGCTCTACGAGGGCGCGTTCGTGGCCGAGCGCTACACGGCCGTGGGCCCCTTCATCGACAAGTTGATCTCCCAGGGCGGTGAGGGGCTGGATCCGACCGTCGCCGGCATCATCACCCGCGCCCGTGACATCCCCGCCCACCAGCTCTTCACCGATCAGGCCCGGCTGGCGGACCTGCGTGCGAGGGCGCTCGCCGGACTGGCCGACGCCGACGCCCTGCTGCTCCCCACCACACCGGGCCACCCCACGCTCGCCGAGGTGGCCTCCGATCCGCTGGGCGCCAACGCCCGCCTGGGCCGCTTCACCAATTCCACGAACCTCTTCGACCTGGCCGCGGTCGCCGTACCCGCGGGCGAGGTGAACGGTCTCCCCTTCGGCGTGATGCTCATCGGCCCGGCGTTCACGGACGACCGCCTGGCCGCCGTCGCCCGCACTCTGGAGCCGGACACCCGCCTGGCCGTGGTCGGCGCCCATCTGACCGGCCAGCCGCTGAACCCCCAGCTCCTGGCGTTGGGCGCCGTCCTGGACCGCACGACCACGACGGCCCCGGTCTATCGCCTGCACGCCTTGCGTACGAATCCGCCCAAGCCCGGCCTGGTACACGTGGGCGAGGGCGGCGCCCCGATCGAGACGGAGATCTGGCGCCTCCCGGCAGGGGGCCTGGGCCGCCTCCTGACCACGCTGCCCCGCCCGATGACCCTGGGCAGCGTGGAGCTGGCGGACGGCACCAGCGTCCCCGGCTTCCTGTGCGAACCGGGCGCCCTGCCGGAGGCCGAGGACATCACCGGCTACGGCAGTTGGCGGAACTACTTGAAACACCGGTGAGGGCAACTCCCCCAGGGCGCGGGGCCGAGCAGATATGCGGCTCCGCCGCGTGGGCGCGACCAACCGCGAAGCACCCGCACCCGCCGAACGGCGAATCACCCCACCGACGAGTAGGCGACCACACCCCGCAGCAACTGATCAACAGCCTTACGCGCGGCCTTCGCCACCGTCGACCCCTCCACAGGAGAAGCCGCCGAGATCTGCCCGAGGACATCGATGACCTGCTTGCACCAGCGCACGAAATCACCCGCCGGCATCTCCGCCTCGCGCAGCACCTCGTCGAGCCCCGTCCCCGAGGCCCACATGTAGGCGGCCCAGGCGAAGCCCAGATCCGGCTCGCGCTGGCCGACGCCCTCGGTCTGGTTGATCCGGAAGTCCTCCTCCAGAGCGTCCAGCCGGCCCCAGATCCGGACCATCTCGCCGAGCGCGGCTTTCGCCTTGCCGGAGGGCAGCTTGGGCGCCATGGCGTCGTCGCCGACCCGCGCCTCATACACCAGCGCCGAGACACAGGCGGCGAGTTCGGCCGGGGCCAGGCCCTCCCAGACGCCTTCGCGAAGGCATTCACTGGCCAGCAGGTCGAGTTCGCCGTAGAGCCGGGCGAGACGCTTGCCGTGCTCGGTGACCTCGTCGCCGCGCAGGTAGTCCAGTTCGGTCAGCAGCGCCACGATCCGGTCGAAGGTCCGCGCGATGGTGTTCGTACGGCCCTCGATACGGCGCTCCAACTGCGAGGTGTCGCGCAACAACCGGTGGTACCGCTCGGCCCAACGCGCATGGTCCTCCCGGTCGTTGCACCCATGGCACGGATGCGCCCGGATCGCCGTCCGCAGATCGGCGATCTCACGGTCGTCCGCCGCCTGGGACCGCTTCTTGCGGGCCCGCTCGGGCGGGATGTGCCCGGCCTTGGTGCGCAGCGCCGAGGCGAGGTCCCGACGGGACTGCGGGGAGCGCGGGTTGAAGCTCTTCGGGATCCGCATCCGGTCCAGCGGCTCGACCGGCACCGGGAAGTCCATCGACGCCAGCCGCTTGACCTGCCGTTCGGCGGTCAGCACCAGCGGGCGCGGGCCGTCGTGGTGGTCGAAACCGCGGTGGCCGTTGGAACGGCCGGCGGGCAGGCCCGGGTCGAGGACCAGGGCGAGGCCCGCGTACTTGCCCGTGGGCACGTGGATGACGTCGCCCGGCTTGAGCCGCTCCAGGGCGACGGCGGCCTCGGCGCGCCGCTGGACCGCGCCCTGCCGGGCCAGCTCGGTCTCGCGGTCCTTCAGCTCGCGGCGCAGCCGCGCGTACTCCTCGAAGTCGCCCAGGTGGCAGGTCATGGAGGCCTTGTATCCCTCCAGGCCCTCCTCGTTGCGCTGCACCTGGCGGGAGATCCCGACGACCGACTTGTCGGCCTGGAACTGGGCGAAGGAGGTCTCCAGCAGCTCGCGCGAGCGGTGCCGGCCGAACTGCTCGACCAGGTTGACCGCCATGTTGTACGACGGCTTGAAGCTGGAGCGCAGCGGGTAGGTACGCGTGCCCGCGAGACCGGCGAGGTGCTCGGGGCTCATGCCGCGCTGCCAGAGCACGACCGCGTGGCCCTCGACGTCGATGCCACGGCGGCCTGCACGGCCGGTCAACTGGGTGTACTCGCCGGGGGTGATGTCGGCATGCTGCTCGCCGTTCCACTTGACGAGCTTCTCCAGGACCACCGAGCGGGCCGGCATGTTGATGCCGAGGGCGAGGGTCTCGGTCGCGAACACGGCCTTGACCAGTCCGCGCACGAAGAGTTCCTCGACGACCTCCTTGAAGGTCGGCAGCATGCCCGCATGGTGGGCGGCGATGCCACGCTCCAGGCCTTCCAGCCACTCGTAGTAGCCGAGAACGTGCAGGTCCTCGGACGGGATGGCGGCCGTGCGCTCCTCGACCAGCGCGCGGACCTTCTCCCGCGCCTCCTCGTCGTTGAGCCTGAGGCCCGCATACAGGCACTGCTGGACCGCGGCCTCGCAGGCGGCGCGGCTGAAGATGAAGGTGATCGCGGGCAGCAGCCCCTCGGAGTCGAGGCGCTCGATAACTTCGGGCCGGCCCGGCGTCCACACACGGGAGCGCTGTCTGCGCTCCCGCTCGCGATCGGCCTCGCGCATGGCGCGGCCGCGCCGGCGGTCCTGGTACGACGGCCGGGTCGCCTCCATGCGGGCGAGGCGGGCGAGGTCGGGGTTGACGGCCTTCTTGTGGCCCTCCCCCTCCTCGAACAGGTCGTACATCCGGCGTCCGGCGAGCACGTGCTGGAACAACGGCACGGGCCGGTGCTCGGAGACGATCACGTCGGTGTCGCCACGGACGGTGTCCAGCCAGTCACCGAATTCCTCGGCGTTGGACACGGTCGCCGACAGTGACACCAGGGTCACCGACTCGGGCAGGTGGATGATCACTTCCTCCCAGACGGCGCCGCGGAAGCGGTCGGAAAGGTAGTGCACCTCGTCCATGACCACGTAGCCGAGGCCGAGGAGGGTCTGCGAGCCGGCGTACAGCATGTTCCGCAGTACCTCGGTGGTCATCACGACCACCGGGGCGTCGGAGTTCACGCTGTTGTCGCCGGTGAGCAGGCCGACCTGGTCCGTGCCGTAACGGCGGCACAGGTCGGCGTACTTCTGGTTCGACAGCGCCTTGATGGGCGTCGTGTAGAAGCACTTCTTGCCCTGCTGCAGGGCGAGGTGGACGGCGAACTCGCCGACGATCGTCTTGCCCGAGCCGGTGGGGGCGGCCACCAGCACACCCTTCCCCGTTTCGAGGGCCTGGCAGGCCTCGATCTGGAAGGGATCGAGGCCGAAGTCGTACATCTCGCGGAAGGACGCGAGGGCGGTGGCCTGCTCGACTGCCCGCTTCCGGGCTGCCGCGTACCGCTCGGCCGGTGAGAGGTCCTCTGTCATCGTGCTTTCGAGCGTACCGGGCCCCACTGACAACAGGACGATCATTATCCCAACGTGGGCTGATCGACAAAGACGGATGCCCCCGTCCTCGGGGGACGGGGGCATCGCGGTGCGAACTCGGTGGACGCTCAGGTCACGTCGTCATAGCCGTTGACCCGGTCCGTGCTCGCCTGCTCCGGCAGGGCACGGCTGGCCGAGACGGGCTCGATGTCGCCGATGTCCTCGGGCGTGAGGTCCAGGTCGGAGGCCTCGTCGTCCCCGGGGCCGTCGGCCTCGCGGCGGGCTCGGCGCCGGTCGTTGATCAGCGCGATGGCCACGGCGATGAAGTAGAGCGCCCAGATCGGCGCCGCCAGTGCCAGCATCGTCATCGGGTCGGGGCTGGGCGTGGCCACGGCCGCGAAGGCGGTGATGCCGACCACCATGCCGCGCCACCAGCCCAGCATGCGCCGCCCGGAGAGGACGCCGGTGAGGTTGAGCATGATCAGCAGCAACGGCATCTCGAAGGCGAGGCCGAAGACGACGATCATGCGGGTGACCAGGTCCAGCAGGTCGTCCAGCGGCAGCAGGTTCTCAGCACCGCCGGGTGTGAGGTCGATCATCACCCGTGCCGTGGTGGGCAGCACATTGAACGCGAGGTAGCCGCCGCCGAGAAAGAGCGGGAAACCGAAGCCGACGAAGGCGTAGGCGTACTTCTTCTCGTTGCGGTGCAGGCCCGGCGCGACGAACGCCCACAGCTGGTAGAGCCAGACCGGCGACGCGAGCACGACACCAGCCATCAGGGCGACCTTCAGGGCCAGGGTGAACGGCGCCAGCAGGCCGCTGACCGTGATGTGCGCGCAGTGGGCGTTCTTGGCCTCGGCCAGCTCACCGAAGGACTGACGGCAGCCGATCTCGTCGAGCACCGGCTCGGTGATGACGTTGACGAT
This sequence comes from Streptomyces sp. NPDC005728, assembly GCF_040630895.1. Taxonomy (NCBI): domain Bacteria; kingdom Bacillati; phylum Actinomycetota; class Actinomycetes; order Kitasatosporales; family Streptomycetaceae; genus Streptomyces; species Streptomyces sp. NPDC005728. The sequence goes on along the minus strand of NZ_JBEXYL010000024.1, from coordinate 25,565 downwards.
GTCCCTGTAGAAGAACGCGGCCACGATCGTGACGACCACGATCGCCAGAACACCCTTCGCGAGCCGGTTGCGCAACTCACGCAAGTGATCCGCGAGCGGCATCCGCCCCTCGGGATCCGTCTCCTGCTTGCGGGCAGACTTGAGCAACCCACATCCTCATCTCGTGCAGCGGACCGGATGCCCCCGGCCCTCGCGTCAGCGCTGGGTCGTGTCCGTCGGCTCGTTGACCGGGCGGGAGCTGGTCACGTCGCCAGGCGCGGCCTGGATCGTGCGCTGAGCCGGAGCGGGCTCCTCGGCGGCGGATTGGGCGGTGCCGTCGGACTGCTTGCCGTCGTCCTTCATCGCCTTCGCCTCGCTCTTCAGGATGCGCGCGGACTTGCCGAGTGAGCGCGCCATGTCCGGGAGCTTCTTGGAGCCGAACACCAGGAGAATCACCAGAGCGAGGAGCAGCAGGTGCCACGGCTCAAGTCCGTTGCGGAACATAAATCTTCCCCTTCTCACCGAGGCGGGCACGTCCGACAGGTCGGACACTTGTCCGGACGTCATGCTGGCTGCGATCGTAACGCCTGGGGGTGAACGTGGGACAATCCCCCGGCGTACTCCTGCTCCGCGGACCGTGCCTCGTTCCCGGGCCGCGATCAGAGCGTACCTGTCCCGGTGGTCAACATGACAGGGCGAAGTGACCCAAACCGAGACCCGCAGGGGTCTCACAGGGTCTCGCCGCGTCCTTCACAGGGTGTCCACGGCACGGGCCGCGCTCACCGCCGCACGCTCCAGGTCCTCGGCCGCCCTGTTGATACGGCGCGCGGCGTCCGCGACCTGCTGCCCGAGGCGCCGCGCCTCCAGGAAGACCCGGACGGCGAGCACGCCCAGGACGGCGAGACCCAGGAAACCCACGGCTACCGCGAACATCGGCCAGAACATGAGGTCGAGCCTAGACGGTCCTACACCGTGGAGTGCAGGCGCAGGGTCCTGACGCCGCCGCCGGTGAGCAGCTCGACGATGCGCTCCCCTGCGGGCTTGCGCACGGAGGCGCCGCAGTCGGGGCAGGTGAAGGAGTAGAACGTCGTCCGGCTGGTGGCGCCGATGGCGAGGCGCAGGGCGCTCGCGGCCAGTTCGAAGCGGCCCCGGCAGTCCGGGCAGCCGGCCTTGAACACCACAGGGGCCACTCTCTTCATCCCGGCGAAGGCGACCGCCACCGTCATGTCCCCCGCACCGGCCCCCGGAGACTCACTCAAAGCTCTGCTCCTCTACTCCTGGTCGTTCGCCTTCGGCGCGCGCAGTGTCCGACAGGCCCCTGCCGGGGCATGGCCGGGGCGGCTCACTCCGGCCTGTCGTGAACGCCGTGCGCCGCCGCCGGCGGTGTGTCGTACGCCGCCAGTGCCTCGCGGGCCGCCCGGCGGGCGCTGTCGGCCAACTCGGGCGGCGAGACGATCCTGCCGTCGCCGCCGAGGCGCAGGGCCAGTCGGCGCAGGGAGGCCGGATCAGGGGTGCGCAGAGTGATACGCAGCCCGCCGTCGGGAAGCTCATCGGCGCTGTCGTGCGGGTAGTACTCGGCGACCCAGCGGCCGCCGGGGCCGACCTCGATCACGACCTCCGGGTCCTCGGCGGCCGGCTGCACCAGGGCCTCGGACAGGTCCCGCAGCTCGATCTCCGGGGGCGCGGAGGGCGCGTCCAGGATCCTGATCTCGGCGACCCGGTCGAGCCGGAAGGTGCGCCGGGCCTCGGAGCGGCGGCACCAGGCCTCGACGTAGGTGTGGCCGACGCTGACCAGACGGATGGGGTCGATCTCGCGCTCGGTGACCTCGTCGCGTGCGGGTGAGTAGTAGCGGATCCACAGACGGCGGCGCTCGGAGATCGCCCGGTCCACGTCGGCGAAGACTCCTCCCTCGGACTCGAAGGTCACCGAGAGGCGGGAGCTGGCGCCGGCGGTCTCACCGGCCGCCGTCTCCACCTTGGCGGTCGCCCGCAGCAGGGCCTGGCGGTCGCTCTCCCGCAGGCCGGGCAGGGTCGACACCGCGCGTGCGGCCACGAGCAGGGCCGTGGCCTCGTCGGCGGCCAGCCGGAGCGGCTCCGCCGCGTCCTCGCCGAGCGCGGCCGGGTTGTGCCACCAGATGCGCTCGCCGTCGGTGTCGATGTCCAGCAGGTCGCCGCCGCGGAAGCTGGTGCCGCACATGGGCAGCAGATCGAGGTCGGAGACCAGCTCGTCCTCGGTGATGCCGAAGGCGCGCGCGACGTCTGCGATCCGCGCGCCGGGGCGCTCCCTGAGGTACGTGACCAGCGAGAGCATCCGCCGGGTCTGGTCGATGGCGTTCACGGGCCTGGCCGATTTGCCTGCCATGGTTCTGCTCGCTCCCCCTCAGCCCTTGGCCACGGCACGCAGCCGGTCCACCACGTCGGCCCGCAGCTCGGCCGGCTCCAGAACCACCACGTCCGGTCCGAACTCCACCAGCCAGGCGTCCAGCCCGTGCCCGTACGGAATCTCCAACTCGTCCCATCCGTCGCCGAGTTCCCGGATCCCGGTGGCCTTCGCCCGAAGGGGGTAACCAGCGCCGGAACGCAGCCTGATCAGCGCCGAACGGTCGGCGATCTCGCCCGCCCAGCCGGCCACGGTCTCGCGCACGGTGACGACATCGGGCACGGGTGCCGTGAAGCCCGTACCGCGCGAGCGGACCCTGCCGGTGATCCGGGAGAGCCGGAAGACGCGCTCGGCGCTCCGGTCGCGGTCCCAGCCGGCCAGGTACCAGTGGCCGCGCCAGCATTCCAGCGCCCACGGTTCGACGTGCCGGGGCTCGGGGTGGGCGGCGGTGGCCTTGCGGTAGTCGAAGACGACCGGACGGCGGTCGCGGCAGGCCAGCATCAGCGGTTCGAAGGCGGCCTCGTGCACCGGGATGCGTGGTTCCAGGGCGCCATGGGTCTCGTACGGGTCGACGTCCTCCGGCAGCCCGGCCGCGCGCAGCTTCTGCAGCGCGCCGCTGGCCGCGCCGGCCAGGCGGGCCTGCTGCCAGACCTTGGCGGCCAGGCCCAGGGCGGCGGCCTCCTCGGCGTCCAGGGTGATGGGAGGCAGGCGGTTGCTGTCACGGCGGGCGAGGTAGCCCACCTCGCCGTCGAGGTTCTCGACGGTCTCGATGACCAGGCCCAGCTCACGCAGGTCGTCCTTGTCCCGCTCGAACATGCGGTTGAAGGAGTCGTCGCTGCCCGCTTCGAGGTACGCCTCGATGGACTCACGCAGCTCGCGCTTGCTGAGCGGCCGCCGGGTCCCGAGGAGACACAGCGCGAGGTTCATCAACCGCTCGGCCTTGGCAATGGCCATCGACGCCCAACGCCTTCCTTATGGTGCTTACGAGCGACGACCGTACCGCTCCCCCGTACCCCCGCAAAAGCCGAGGGCCCATGCCTGGACAGGCATGGGCCCCAGATGATCGGGTCCGGTCGGATCCGGCGATCAGACGGCGAGCAGGTCGACCACGAAGATCAGGGTCTCGCCGGCCCCGATCAGCGGGGTCGGGCTCTGGTTGCCGTAGGCGAGGTGGGCCGGGATGGTCAGCTGGCGGCGGCCGCCGACCTTCATGCCCTGAACGCCCTGGTCCCAGCCCTTGATCACACGGCCCCCACCCAGCGGGAAGCGGAACGGGGTGCCGCGGTTCCAGCTGGCGTCGAACTCCTCGCCCGTGCTGAAGGCAACGCCGACGTAGTGGACGGTGACGGTCTGACCCGCCTGCGCCACCTCGCCGTCGCCCTCCCAGATGTCCTTGATCTCAAGGTCCGCCGGCGGCTCGCCGCCCGGGAAGTCGATCTCGGGCTTGTCGATGTTCACGTCAAAAGCTCCTGCTTGTGTACGACACGGAACACGGTCAGTCTTTCATCTCCGCAGGTCTGCCGCCCGCCACCGACAAGGGGCGCGGCTGCGCCTACATCGCGGCCAGAATGTCCACCGAGAACACGAGGGTGGAGCCCTTCTTGACGGCGCCGCCGGCCGGCGGGGTGTCGCCGTAGCCCAGGTCCGGCGGTACGACGATCATCACCCTGCTGCCCACCTTCTTGCCGGTCAGGCCCTGGGCCAGGCCCTTGACGGCCTGCTGCATCTGCTCCAGCGAGAACTGGCTGAGCCGCCCGGAGTCGTACGTCTGCTCGAACGTCTTGCCGCCGTCCCAGACGACGCCCTTGAACTGGCACAGGATCGCCTGGTCCGCCTTCAGCTCGGCGCCGTCGCCCTCCAGGACGTACTCCGACACCAGCTTCTTGGGCGGGTCGGACTTCGGGACGGTGATCTTGGGCGCGGCGCCGTCGGTGTTGGTGCCGACCTTCGGCAGCGTGGCCCCGCCCTGCGCGACCAGCTGCTCGACCGGCTTGCCCTTGGACGAGCTCTTGGAGTTGAAGGCATCGATCAGGTCGATGACGAAGACGAGGGTGTCGGTGCCCTTGATGCCCGCCTGCGGGTTCCCCGCCTTGCCGTAGCCCCAGGTGGGCGGGACGGCGATCTCGACGCGGCTGCCCACCTTCTTGCCCGCGAGGGCGTACCGCCAGCCGTCGATGATGCTGCCCTGGGCGAGCTGCATGAGCAGCGGGCGGTGGCGGTCGTAGGAGTTGTCGAAGACCTTGGCGGTGCTCCAGATCTGGCCCAGGTAGTTCGCCTGGATGAAGTCGTTCTCCGCGATCGTGCGGCCGCCGCCCGCGATGACCGTCTTGACCGCGAGCTTCTCCGAGGGGTCGCCCGTCCCCTTGGCGACGGTCGGCTTCTCGCCGAACTTCGTGCCCGCCGTGATCGCCGGCAGCGGTCCGTCCACGATCTTGGGCGGAGGCGCGGCGGACACCGAGGCCGAGGCCGACGGTGACGCGGCGGCCTTGCTCGAGTCGGACTTGTCGTCGCCGCACCCGGCGAGCGTGACCAGTCCTGCGGGTACAGCGGCCAGAAGGAGTGAGCGTCGGCGCACGGAGATGCCTCGTAATCGGTCGATCTTGTGGATTGGCGTGCGCGCGCAACTCTACGGCGTGCGAAGGGCGCCGTACGGGAAACGTACGGCGCCCGTGTTGCGTTCCGGCAATTCTGGGCGGAAACGCTTGACTCACATAACTTCGTCACATTCCGGCGATGAGCTTCTCCACCCGGTCGTCCACCGACCGGAACGGGTCCTTGCACAGCACGGTGCGCTGTGCCTGGTCATTGAGCTTCAGGTGCACCCAGTCCACCGTGAAGTCCCGGCGCTGTTCCTGTGCCCGGCGGATGAAGTCGCCGCGCAGCCGGGCCCGAGTGGTCTGCGGGGGAACCGACTTGCCCTCGAAGATCTTCAAGTCGTTGCAGATCCGGGCGGCTTGGCCCTTCCTCTCCAGCAGGTAGTACAGGCCGCGACGGCGGTGGATGTCGTGGTAGGCGAGGTCTATCTGGGCGACGCGCGGGTGCGACATGGTCATGTTGTGCTTGGCCCGGTACCGCTCGATGAGCTTGTACTTCATGACCCAGTCGATCTCGGTGCCGATCCGGTCCAGTTCTTCGGTCTCGATCGCGTCGAGCGTGCGGCCCCACAGCTCCAGGACCTGCTCGACGGTGCCGGTGCGGATGCCGCGGCGGTCGCAGAAGTCCACGGCCTTGTCGAAGTACTCGCGCTGCACCTCCAGCGCGGACGCCTCCCGGCCGCTGGCCAGGCGCACCTTGCGCCGGCCGGTGATGTCGTGGCTGACCTCGCGGATCGCCCGGATCGGGTTCTCCAGGGTGAGGTCGCGCATCACGGTGCCCGCCTCGATCATGCGCAGCACCAGGTCGGTCGCGCCGACCTTGAGCAGCATGGTCGTCTCGGACATGTTCGAGTCGCCCACGATGACGTGCAGGCGGCGGTAGCGCTCGGCGTCCGCGTGCGGTTCGTCGCGGGTGTTGATGATGGGCCGGGAGCGGGTCGTCGCCGAGGAGACGCCCTCCCAGATGTGCTCCGCGCGCTGGCTGACGCAGTAGACGGCACCGCGCGGGGTCTGCAGGACCTTGCCCGCGCCGCACAGCAGTTGCCTGGTCACCAGGAAGGGGATGAGGATGTCCGCGAGCCGGGAGAACTCCCCGTGCCGGGCCACCAGATAGTTCTCGTGGCAACCGTAGGAGTTGCCCGCCGAGTCGGTGTTGTTCTTGAAGAGGTAGACGTCGCCTGCGATTCCCTCCTCGTGCAGGCGTCGTTCCGCGTCCACCAGGAGTCCTTCGAGAATGCGCTCGCCTGCCTTGTCGTGGGTGACCAGTTCGGTCACGTTGTCACATTCGGGTGTCGCGTATTCCGGATGTGAGCCCACGTCGAGATAGAGTCGGGCGCCGTTTCGCAGAAAGACATTGCTGCTGCGGCCCCATGACACGACACGGCGGAAGAGGTACCGCGCCACCTCGTCAGGAGACAGGCGCCGCTGTCCCCTGAACGTGCACGTGACGCCGTACTCGTTCTCCAGCCCGAAAATGCGGCGGTCCATGAGTGAACATTACGCCCGATCCCCTGAGCTGAAACGGGGTTCGACAGCACGATTTGGATCATTTTCCGGTGAAGCCGCAACGACCCCGCTCCGCGCGGGAGCTGCGAGGACCCGTCCGGTGGCGAGCAGGACCAGCAGGGACACGGCTCCCGCCGCCCCCGGGAGCGCGAATCCCCAGAGCGCGCCACCGGCCTGGACCACCGGGCCCGCCAGCCCCGTTCCGACCGAGGCACCCACGGTGAACGTCGTCACGAGCCAGGAGAACGCCTCGGTGACGGTTCCGCTCGGCGCGTGCCGGTCGACGATGATGAACGCGCAGGCGATGCAGGGGGCGAGGAACACGCCGGCGACCACGGTGAGCAGCACCATGGCGACCGCGCCCGGCATCAGCATCAGCGGCAGGTAACACACCGCCAGAAGGGCCACCAGGAGGCGCAGTCGCCGCTCGGGCGTGCCGGTCCACCGACGGGCGCCGTAGACGGTGCCGCCGACGAGCGCCCCGAGACCGAGCGCGGCCATCAGCCAGCCGTAGACGGCGTCGCCGCCGTGGTCGTCGGCGTAGGGCACCGAGGCCACGGTGATGGAGCCGAGCGCGACGCCGACGAACAGGAAGGCGCCGAGCAGCGCGAGCAGGCCGGGCGAGCGCAGGGCGCCCAGCCAGTGCGCCTCGCGCGGTGCCGAGCGCCACGCGCGCGAGGGCGGCGAGACGACCACGGAGAGGGCTCCGAGGACGCCGACGGCGTTGAGCACCAGCAGGGCAGCACGCTCCGACCAGAGCGACACGCACAGGGTCACCAGCAACGGGCCGACCGTGAACATCACTTCCTGGGCGACGGCGTCCATGGCGTACGCGGTGTGCACCTGCTCCTCGCGGCGCAGCACGGAGGGCCACAGGGCGCGCAGGCCGCCCTCCAGGGGCGGGACGAAGAGGCCGGCGGCCGCGACGGCGGCGTACGCGAGCGGCAGCGGATCGGTGCCGGAGAAGGCGAAGACCGTCATGGCCAGGGCGGAGAGCACGGCGGCCGGGAGCTGGACGCGCGGCTGCCCGTACAGATCCACGAGCCGGCCCAGCACCGGCTGGCCCACCGCGTTGGCGACGCCGTACACGGCCGCGAGGGCGCCCGCCAGGCTGTACGTGCCGCCTTCGGCGCGGACGAAGAGCAGCAGAGCGATCGCCGCGGTCGCGTTGGGCAGGCGGCCCACCAGGGTGCCGGTCAGCAGCCGGGCCGCGTGCCTCGCCCTGAGGATCTCCAGGTATCCCGCGGCCATCCCGCCTCCAAGTGTTACGTATAACGTCCTCGCTCATACGTACCATGTGCGCTGTTCACACGTCCAGACGACCAGGAGTGCGCCGACGGGCCGCAGCGCCCGCAGGCGAACGAACCAGAGCAAGAGGAGCAGACCCACGGTGGCACGCAGCAGCACGCGCCCGACCAGCCGTGACGTCGCACAGGCGGCCGGGGTGTCCCAGGCGGCCGTCTCGCTCGTGCTGGGCGACAAGTGGCGCGGGCGGGTCTCGGAGGCCACCGCCGAGCGGGTCCGTCAGGCCGCGCGCGACCTGGGCTACCGGCCCAACCTCGCCGCCCGCAACCTGAGGCTGGGCCGCACCCGCACGGTCCTGCTCGTGGTGCCGGCCCTGACGACCGAGTTCTTCGCCGGCGTCTACACGGGCGCGGCACGGGTGGCGGCCCGGCACGGCTTCGGCGTCGTGCTGTACCCCTCCCCCGAGGGCATCGGCCCGGCCCGCAACCCCTTCGCCTCCGCACAGGCCGCCCTGGACGGCGTCATCGCCTCCTCCATGGCCGCCGACGCGCTCACCGCGATCAGGGGCGACCAGCTCCCGCTGGTCATGCTGGACAGCGACCCGGAGGGCAGCCTGGGCGCGGCGACGGTGAACCTGGACATCGCCGACGGCGTCCGGCAGGTCGCCGAGCACCTGCTGGACCTCGGCCACCGCCGCATCCTGCACCTCTCCGCCGACGTGCCCTCCTGGACGTTCGAGATCCGGGCACGCGAGCTGGCGGCGCGGCTGGCCGCCGTACCGGGGACGGAGATCCGTACGGCCCCCGCGCCGATCTCCATCGAGGGGGCCCTGGCCGCCACCGAGGACGCGCTCACCGCACCCGGCCCCCGGCCGACGGCGGTGGTCTGCGACGACGACAAGCTGGCCGCCGGCGCCTACAAGGCCCTGCGCCGCCTCGGCCTGCGTGTCCCGGACGACGTCTCCGTGACCGGCCTGGACGACCTGGCCCTGGCCACCGCCATCGACCCGGAGCTGACGACGGTGCGGCTGGACGCCGAGTTGTTCGGGGAACGCGGGATGGAGACCCTGCTGGCGGTCCTGGAGGGTCGGGAACCGGACGGCGGGGACATCCCCGTCGAACTGGTCGTGCGGGGCTCCACGGCGCCGCCTCGCAGGTCCTGAAACGCGGAGTGCCCCGGCCGGAGAACCGGTCGGGGCACACCAGAGCGGGATGGGGGCGGTCTACTCCTCCTCGGAGCCCTCCGCCTCGTCGCTCTCCGCCTCGGTGGCCGCGCCGCCCTCCTCCAGGAGACGGGAGAGCTGGCGGCCGACGATGCGCTTGAACTTGCGCTTCTGCGGGCGCGTACGGTCCAGCACCGCGACCTCCAGGCGCTCGGCGGGGATCTCCCGCTGGCTGCCGTTCGACTCGCGGGACAGGGCCTGCACGGCCAGCTTCAGCGCCTCGGCCAGGGTCATGCCGTCCTGGTGTCGCTGGTCCAGATAGTTGCTGATCAGCTCCGCGTTGCCACCGACCGCGACCGAGCCGTGCTCGTCCACGATGGAACCGTCGTGCGGCAGCCGGTAGATCTGGTCGCCCTCGGGGGTCTCCCCGACCTCGGCGACGACCAGCTCCACCTCGTACGGCTTCTCTGCCGCGGAGGAGAAGATCGTGCCCAGCGTCTGTGCGTAGACGTTGGCCAGGCCCCGGGCGGTGACGTCGTCGCGGTCGTAGGTGTAGCCGCGCAGGTCGGCGTAGCGGACGCCGCCGATGCGGAGGTTCTCGTACTCGTTGTACTTGCCGGCGGCCGCGAAGCCGATCCGGTCGTAGATCTCGCTGAACTTGTGCAGCGCGCGGGACGGGTTCTCGCCGACGAAGACGATGCCGTCGGCGTACTGCAGCACGACCAGGCTGCGGCCGCGGGCGATGCCCTTGCGGGCATACTCCGCCCGGTCGGCCATGGCCTGCTGGGGTGAGACATAGAACGGCGTCGACACCGGTTATCCGTCCCTTTCTGTCATGGTCACTGGATCACCTTGATAAGAACCGGGCCCGCACTCAGAGCAGGGCGGCCTTGGGGCCGTCCGGCTCCTCCAGGCGCCGCTGGAGCACCGCACGGGAGAGCTCGGAGGACTCGTCCCCGGTGAGCCGGCGGAAACCGTCCTCGGTGATCACGGTGATGATCGGGTAGATCCGGCGGGCGACATCGGGACCGCCGGTCGCCGAGTCGTCGTCTGCCGCGTCGTACAGGGCCTGGACCACCAGGGTCGTGGCCTGTTCCTCGGTCAGGTCGTCACGGAACAGCTTCTTCATGGCGCCGCGCGCGAAGATCGAGCCGGAGCCCGTCGCCGCGAAGTTGTGCTCCTCGGAGCGGCCGCCCGTGACGTCGTAGGAGAAGATGCGCCCCTTCTCCCGGTCCACGTCGTACCCGGCGAACAGGGGCACCACGGCCAGGCCCTGCATGGCCATGCCCAGGTTGGAACGGATCATGGTCGACAGCCGGTTCGCCTTGCCCTCCAGCGACAGCTGGGCGCCCTCGACCTTCTCGAAGTGCTCCAGCTCGAGCTGGAAGAGCTTGACCATCTCGACGGCGAGACCGGCGGTGCCGGCGATCCCGACGGCCGAGTACTCGTCCGCCGGGAAGACCTTCTCGATGTCCCGCTGGGCGATGACGTTGCCCATGGTGGCCCGGCGGTCGCCGGCGAGCACCACGCCGCCGGGGAACGTGACGGCCACGATGGTCGTGCCGTGCGGCGCCTCGATCACGCCCTGGGTGGGCGGCAGCTGCCGCTTGCCGGGCAGCAGCTCGGGCTGGTGCTCCGACAGGAAGTCCATGAACGAAGAGGATCCTGGCGTCAGGAAGGCAGCTGGTAGACGCCCGGTGCCACGAGTATTGGCTTCCACGAGTTTCCTTCCAAGTTGGCGGTATGCCACGGACCTTACCCGGCTGGTGGTGATGATCCACATGTGTGACCGGAGCCGGTGCCGGTGACGGAGACCGCCCACGGCCCGGACTCCTGCGGCCGCGAGCAGCGCTCCGTCGTCCGCTCATCGGCCACGCACGACACCCACACCCTCGATCCTTGGATTCGAAGGCAAGGGCGCCTTACTGCCCACCCTTTTGCACGAAGGAACGCACGAAGTCCTCTGCGTTCTCCTCCAGGACATCGTCGATCTCGTCCAGGACGGAGTCCACGTCGTCGGACAGCTTCTCGTGCCGCTCCTTGAGGTCCTCGGAAGCCTGCGCGTCCTGCGCCTGCTCCTCGACCTCCTCGGTGGACCGCGTGGCCTTCTGCTGGCCGCCGCCGGTGTCCTTGGTTGCCATAACCCTCACCCCGCTCAGTTCGCCCGACATGGTCGACGGGTCGGCATTCCTGCCGATCGGTGATGATCAGACCCTACAAGCCGGGTCCGACATCGGCCCCGCAGTTTCGACAACGTACGGGGACCACCTCGATGATTCCCGGACGGTGGGGTTTCCACCCTGTCCGCCCGGGCCGGTACGAGCACCAGCTGCGCGCGCTCAGCCGCCTGACAGGACCCTGACCAGGTCTTCCGCCGTGCGACAGCGGTCCAGCAGCTCCTTGACGTGATTTCGCGTTCCGCGAAGCGGTTCGAGGGTTGGAACGCGCTGGAGGGAATCCCGGCCGGGCAGGTCGAAGATGACCGAGTCCCAGGAGGCCGCGGCCACGTCGTCCGCGTACTGCTCGAGGCAGCGGCCGCGGAAGTACGCGCGCGTGTCCTCCGGCGGCTTGGTACGGGCCCTGTCGACCTCGGACTCGTCCAGCAGCCGCTTCATCCGACCTCGGGCCGCCAGGCGGTTGTAGAGGCCCTTCTCGGCACGTACGTCGGCGTACTGGAGGTCGACCAGGTGCAGCCGGGCGGCGTCCCAGTCCAGGCCGTCACGGCGGCGGTAGCCCTCCATCAGCTCTCGCTTGGCGACCCAGTCCAGCTCGCCGGCCAGGCTCATCGGGTCGTTCTCCAGCCGGTTGAGCGTGTCCTCCCAGCGGGAGAGCACATCCTTGGTCTGCTCGTCGACATCCGCCCCGAAGCGCTCCTCCACGTACTTGCGCGACAGCTCGAAGTACTCCATCTGCAACTGGACCGCGGTGAGTGTCCGGCCACTGCGGAGGGTGACCAGGCGTTTGAGGGAGGGGTCGTGGGAGACCTGGTGGAGCGTGCGGACGGGCTGGTCCACCGCGAGGTCGACCGCGATGAAGCCGTCCTCGATCATGGACAGGACCAGCGCGGTCGTACCCAGCTTGAGGTAGGTGGAGATCTCGGAGAGGTTGGCGTCGCCGATGATCACATGCAGTCGGCGGTACTTCTCCGCGTCCGCGTGGGGCTCGTCGCGGGTGTTGATGATCGGGCGCTTGAGGGTGGTCTCCAGGCCCACCTCGACCTCGAAGTAGTCCGCGCGCTGGCTGAGCTGGAAGCCGTGCTCGTGCCCGTCCTGGCCGATGCCGACGCGGCCCGCTCCGGCGAAGACCTGGCGGGACACGAAGAAGGGCGTGAGGTGGCGCACGATGTCCGAGAAGGGGGTCTCCCGCTTCATCAGGTAGTTCTCGTGCGTGCCGTAGGAGGCGCCCTTGTTGTCGGTGTTGTTCTTGTAGAGGTGGATCGGCTGGGCACCGGGGAGCTGGGCGGCCCGCTCGGCGGCCTCGGCCATGATCCGCTCGCCGGCCTTGTCCCAGAGGACGGCGTCGCGGGGGTTGGTCACCTCGGGGGCGCTGTATTCGGGGTGGGCATGGTCCACGTAGAGGCGCGCACCGTTGGTGAGGATCACGTTGGCGAGGCCGATGTCCTCATCGGTGAGCTGGCTGGCGTCGGCGGCCTCCCGGGCGAGGTCGAAGCCTCGCGCGTCCCGCAGCGGGTTCTCCTCCTCGAAGTCCCAGCGGGCCCGGCGGGCCCGGTGCATCGCCGCCGCGTAGGCGTTGACGATCTGGGACGAGGTGAGCATGGCATTGGCGTTCGGGTGGCCGGGGACGGAGATCCCGTACTCCGTCTCGATGCCCATTACTCGCCGTACGGTCATGCGGCCCTCCTTGCCCGGCGGCACCCTCGGTCGTGGGCGCCGCTCAAGTACCGCTGGCGCTCCGGTGCGTGTGCGGTGCCCGTCCCCGCACTGCGCGATTCGGCGGTAGGAAAGAGCCTAGAACGCCTTTGCGCTGGTGGGGAGATCATTTGCGTCATTGCCTGCTCCGGTCGTGGCCTGAAAAACAGTCGGCTGCGGGTACCCGCCGAGGGCACCCGCAGCCGCCCTGCCGTTTACAGGTACTGACCGGTATTCGCCACCGTGTCGATGGAGCGGCCGGTGTCCGCGCCCTGCTTTCCGGTGATGAGCGTACGGATGTACACGATCCGCTCGCCCTTCTTTCCGGAGATCCGGGCCCAGTCGTCCGGGTTGGTGGTGTTGGGCAGGTCCTCATTCTCCTTGAACTCGTCCACACAGGCCTGGAGCAGGTGAGAGACGCGGAGACCCTTCTGGGTCTTCTCCAGGAAGTCCTTGATCGCCATCTTCTTGGCGCGGCCCACGATGTTCTCGATCATGGCACCGGAATTGAAGTCCTTGAAATAGAGGACTTCCTTGTCGCCATTGGCGTAGGTGACCTCCAGGAAGCGGTTCTCCTCGGATTCGGCGTACATGTGCTCGACCGCCGTCTGGATCATGCTCTGGACGGTCGTCTCCTTGCTGCCGCCGTGCTCGCCGACGTCGTCGGCGTGCAGCGGAAGCCGCTCGGTGAGGTACTTGCCGAAGATGTCCTTCGCCGCCTCGGCGTCCGGACGCTCGATCTTGATCTTCACGTCGAGCCGGCCGGGGCGCAGGATGGCGGGGTCGATCATGTCCTCGCGGTTGGAGGCACCGATCACGACCACGTTCTGCAGGCCCTCCACGCCGTCGATCTCGGCGAGCAGCTGCGGGACGATGGTGTTCTCCACGTCCGAGCTGACACCGGAGCCACGGGTGCGGAAGAGCGACTCCATCTCGTCGAAGAAGACGATCACGGGGGTGCCCTCGCTGGCCTTCTCACGCGCACGCTGGAAGACGAGGCGGATCTGCCGCTCGGTCTCGCCGACGTACTTGTTGAGCAGCTCGGGGCCCTTGATGTTCAGGAAGAAACTCTTGCCTGCGGCCTGGCCGGTCACCTCGGCGACCTTCTTGGCCAGCGAGTTGGCCACGGCCTTGGCGATCAGCGTCTTGCCGCAGCCGGGAGGCCCGTAGAGCAGGACGCCCTTCGGTGGCCGCAGCTCGTGCTCCTTGAACAGGTCCGGGTAGAGGTACGGCAGCTCGACCGCGTCGCGGATGGCCTCGATCTGGTTGCCCAGGCCTCCGATCTGGTCGTAGCCGATGTCGGGGACCTCTTCGAGGACGAGTTCCTCGACCTCGCTCTTGGGCACGACCTCGTAGACGTAACCGGAGCGGGGTTCGAGCAGCAGGGCGTCGCCGGGGCGGATGGTGACGTCCAGCAGCGGCTCGGCGAGCCGCACCACCCGCTCCTCGTCGGTGTGCCCCAGCACGAGAGCCCGCTCGCCGTCCTCGAGGATCTCCTTGAGGGTGACGATGTCGCCGACGCGCTCGTACTCCATGGCCTCGACCACGTTGAGCGCTTCGTTGAGCATGACCTCCTGGCCGCGCCTGAGGTCGTCCAGCTCGACGCTGGGGCTCACGTTCACGCGGAGCTTGCGGCCGCCGGTGAAGATGTCGGCGGTGCCATCCTCGATCGCCTGCAGGAAGACACCGAAGCCGGCCGGCGGCTGGGCGAGCCGGTCGACCTCTTCCTTGAGGGCCACGATCTGGTCGCGGGCCTCGCGGAGCGTGTTGGCCAGACGCTCGTTCTGCGCGGAGACGCCGGCCAGGTTGGTCTGCAGCTCGACGATCCGCTCTTCGAGAATCCTCGTGTGCCGCGGAGAGTCGGCGAGCTTACGTCGCAGGACGGCGATCTCCTGCTCAAGGTAGGCGATCTGCCCGGCCGGGTCGTCGGACCCTCGTCCCGGGCGGATGCCGCGGTTCATGTCGTCGTCGTGGGCTGCCACGGTCCTCACCTCCTCCAAGGGGAGCTGGACGCTTCCAGACCCTACCTGGGTGGGTGTCGATTGAAACCCCTAGATCACAAAGACTGTCAAGGTGTGTCGTCGGTCACCCGGTGCGCTCCCTCTCGCACGGAGGGAATACCCACTCAACGTGATTCGGAAGCGACTTGTTCCTTGTCGGGGACGGTCAAAACCCTTCAGGACTGGCCGGAGTTGTCCGTTCCCGGCCGGTCGTCCGGTACGTAGGCAGGCGCGAGCACGCTCGCGCGATCATCACACAGAGCGACGGTCCGGACGGTCGTTGTCACCGCCGGGGTGGCCTGAACTGTTCGCCCCCGGCCCTCGGGGCTCCCTTCCCCGGTCGGACGCTCGTACCCGAGGGGGCGCGTGAGGAAACCCCGCGGGCGGAGACCCGTACCCGTCGGACACGGCCGGAAAGCGCGCGGAGGTAGGGTCGGGGTGTCCAACAGCCGCTGGAGCGGACCCGGCTGGCGTTCACGCCGGAACACCGCCCGGCGAACCGACGGCAGGAGAGATGACCGTGCAGCAGGAGGCCCCGGGCGGCGAGACGCTGGAGGTCTGGATCGACCAGGACCTGTGTACCGGCGACGGGATCTGCGCCCAGTACGCCCCCGAGGTGTTCGAGCTGGACATCGACGGACTGGCCTATGTGAAGGGCTCGGACGACGAGCTGCTCCAGGACAGGGGGGCCACGACACCGGTGCCGCTTCCGCTGCTCGCGGACGTCGTGGACTCGGTGAAGGAGTGCCCCGGCGAGTGCATCCACGTGCGCCGGGTTTCGGACAGGGTCGAGGTGTACGGGCCCGACACGGCGTGAGTCCCGGTCGGGCCCGGGTGGGTCAGATGCTGTGGGCCCCGGCCGGGGTGGAGCGGAGGAACGCGCCGCCGTTCCACTGCCACTTGGCCGGGGTCTTCACGTCGGGGCAGCAACTGGGCACGTCGGCCGAGGAGTAGCCGAGCAGGGTGGCGCTGACGGCCCGCGCGCGCAGGGCGAAGTCGGTGACGGTGAGCCGGTCCTTGGGGTCGACGAGCGTGGCGACCACGCGGGCCGGGCCGCCGTCCGTGCCCCGGGTGAGGACGTAGACCCCGTCCGGCGGGGTGCCCATGGGGGCGTCGCAGTGCACGACCGCGACGGTTTCCGGCCTGCCGTCCCCGTCCAGGTCTCCGGTGGCCTTCTTCACGACCACGGCCTTCACGGGCCCGCACTCGAGGGGGAAGGCCACGCCCGTCGTGCCGGGCGGCGCGACGGCGGCGGGGGCTGACTTGGTCTCGGTGCCGGGGGCGGACTGGGCGGCCGTGGCCGATCCGGGCTGTACGACGGAGGACAGGGCGATCACACCGGCGACCGCGGTGGCTGTGGCGACCCAGTGGATGGGCCGGGCGTGCGTGTGGGCGAGCTCCGGGACGGCGGATTGCTGCACTAGGAGTGTCTCCTGTGAGGGCTGTGCCGGTGGGGGGGGGTGGCCAGCATGGTGCCACACGTCACAGTGCGGGGGAACGGCGGGGTCGGTACGGAATTCCCGCAGGCAAGGAGCGCGCACGCGCGCGGGGTCGTACGGATCCCGGTGCCAGGCCAACGAAAGGGCGCCGTGGCCGAGTTCCCGGAATCGGTCGGGAACGCGGCCACGGCGCCGTTGCGTTGTACTCGGCGGGGGCGGTCAGCGACCGGCGCCGCCGTCGGCGTTGGGGCCGGCGTAGTCCTCGCCGTAGGCGCCCTTGGCGGGGCGGCGGCGGCGCATGGGCGGCTCGACGCCGTCGGCGAGGCGACGGGCGGTCAGCAGGAAGCCGGTGTGACCGATCATCCGGTGGTCCGGGCGGACGGCCAGGCCCTCGATGTGCCAGTTGCGGATCATGGTCTCCCAGGAGGTCGGCTCGTTGAAGCAGCCGATCTCGCGGATGGACTCGACGGTCCGGGCGAGCTGGGTGGTGGTGGCCACGTAGCAGCACAGGATGCCGCCGGGGACCAGCGCCTTGGAGACGGCCTCCAGGCACTCCCAGGGGGCGAGCATGTCCAGGATGACGCGGTCCACGTCGGCGTCGGACAGGTTGTCCTGGAGGTCGCCGACGGTGAGCTGCCAGGCGGGGTGCGGGCCGCCGAAGTAGCGCTCCACGTTCTGCTGGGCGATCTCGGCGAAGTCCTCACGGCGCTCGTAGGAGTGCAGCATGCCCTGGTCGCCGATGGCGCGCAGCAGGAAGCTGCTGAGCGAACCGGAGCCGACGCCGGCCTCCACGACGCGGGCGCCGGGGAAGATGTCGGCGAAGGCGAGGATCTGCCCCGCGTCCTTCGGGTAGACGACGGCTGCCCCGCGGGGCATGGACAGGACGTAGTCGGGGAGCAGGGGGCGCAGCGCGAGGTAGGCCACGTTGCCGGTGGTGCGGACAACGCTGCCCTCGGGAGCACCGATCAGTTCGTCGTGCGGGAAGGAGCCCTTGTGGGTGTGGAAGTTCTTCCCGGCTTCGAGCGTGAACGTGTAGTGGCGGCCCTTGGGGTCGGTCAGCTGAACCTGGTCCCCGACCTTGAAGGGCCCGCGCCTGCGGGCGGCACCGGTCGGTTCGGACATGTGAACAGCCTACCGGGGTTTGTGAAGGCCGCCGACCACTAGGACGGCCTGGCCATGGCCTTCACGAAGGCGCGCTCGACATCGGCGGCGGACAGGACTCCGTAGATCTCGCCGCTCTCCTCGACCACCAGGTACTCGGTCGCGGGGGCGGCCCGCAGGGCGTCCAGCAGCTCCTCCCCCGCCAGCTCGGCGGAGACCCGCATGCCGTCGTTCAGTTCCTGGGCGAGGCCACTGACCGCCACCCACGGGCGGCGGTGCTCGGGTACGCCGACGATGGCGGCCTCGCGCACGAGGGAGAGGGGGTTGCCATCGGCGTCGACGACCACCAGGGCACGGGCGCCGGCGGCGTTGGCGCGGCGCAGGGCCTCGGAGAGCGGGGTGTCGGTCTGTACGGGGACGGCCCGCCGGGTCAGGGTGCGGGCGCGCAGCTCGGGAAGGTGCTCGCGCAGGCGGGCCATGCGCAGGCTGTTGCCGGCGCCGGTCCAGATGATCGCGGCGAGGATGGCAGCGAGCAGCGCGTCCGTGACGGTGTCCATGCCGCTGATGTCCTCGTTGCCGCCGCCGAAGGCGCCGGACTGGTTGAGCAGCGGGAGGCCGACCAGGACGGAGAGGGCGAGGGCGCGGCCGACCCAGGCGGCGGCGACCGTGCCGCTCATCGGCCTGCCGGTGATCTTCCAGACGACGGCGCGGAGCATGCGGCCGCCGTCCAGGGGCAGGCCGGGCAGCAGGTTGAAGGCGGCAACGATGAGGTTGGAGATCATCAGGCCGGCCAGCAGGACGCCCGGGACGGTGTCGGGCTCGACCGGTTTCATGGCCAGGTAGAACAGCCCGGCGAGGACGAGCGAGAGCAGCGGCCCGACGAAGGCCAGGACGAACTCCCGGCCCGGGGTCTCGGCTTCCTTCTCGATCTCGGAGACGCCGCCGAAGAACTGGAGCTGGATGCGGCGGACGGGGAGCTTGAAGCGGATCGCGGCGACCGTGTGGGCCAGTTCGTGGACCAGGACGGAGGCGTAGAAGGCGACGGCGAAGACCAGGGACACCAGGTAGCGGGCGGCGCCCAGTTCCGGCAGCACGCGGTCGAGCTGGCCGCCGACGACCCAGGTGATCAGCGCGGCGACGAGGAACCAGCTCGGCGCGACGTACACCGGCACGCCGAAGAGACGGCCCATGAGCAGCCCGCCACCGGGTTCCTCGGGCCGCGGCTGGGGAGGCTCGCCCTTGGCGATCCCGGAGTGCGCGAGGGTCCGGTGTCCCTCGGACTCGACACGGGTGTCATCGCCGGTCGTCGGCCGGGAGCTTGCGGCCCGGGTGTCATCGCCGGTCGTCGGCTGGGAGGTTGCGGCTCGTGCGGCGGCGTCGGTGGTCGACCGGGAGGTCGCCGCTCGCGCGGCGTCGTCGGTTTCCGCCGTCGCGCTGGCGCCCTCCGCATCCTCGCGCGCCTTCGGCTCCTGGTTCACCGTCCGGGCGGCGTCGCCGGTCGCCGGCTCGGGGCCGGTGGGGCGCGTGTCCTCGTCGGGCTTCGACTGCGGGATCGCGGTGTCCTCGTCCTCGCCGGTGACGTCTTCCGGGTCCCGGGGCGCGGGAGGGGTGCGCTCCGGAGCTTCCGGGGCGTCGTGGGGCTCCGGACCGGGGTGGTCCGTGGGGCCGGTCGCCGGGGCCGTTGGACCTGCGGGGTGCTCGGCCGGCTCGTCTTTGCCGGACCGCGGCTGCCCGCTCCCGCCGCTCACGTCCACGCTGTCCCCTCGTTCGAAGCGTCTTCCGCGCCTGACGGCCGGAAGGGTCTGACTCGATGGTATGCGGCCGTGGTGACACGTTCCGCCCCGGCACCCCTTGTGTTTGCCCCGCCGTCGCACGGCCCATCCGGCCCGCGGACTGGGTCACTGTCAGTGCCGGGCCGTATGGTCTGTGGTCATGGACAGCAGCAGCGAGGACGCGGGCGCCCTGCCGGGCGCGGTCGAGGAGGCAGCCGGTGCCGGCGGCGGCGAGGCGGTCGGTGACCGTGTTGTCGTCGCGCCCACCTCGTTGTCCCCTTCCCGGGCCAGTGACTTCATGCAGTGCCCGCTGCTGTACCGGTTCCGGGTGATCGACCGGCTGCCGGAGAAGCCGAGCGAGGCGGCGACCAGGGGGACGCTGGTGCATGCCGTGCTGGAGCGGTTGTTCGACGCTCCGGCCGCGGAGCGGACCGTGCCCCGGGCCAAGGCGTTGATCCCCGGGCAGTGGGACCGGCTGCGGGAGAACAGGCCGGAGGTCGGCGAGCTGTTCGCCGACGATCCGGAGGGCGAGCGGCTCGCACGCTGGCTCGGTGAGGCCGAGCAGCTCGTGGAGCGCTGGTTCACGCTGGAGAACCCGTCGCGGCTGGAGCCCGCCGAGCGGGAGCTGTTCGTGGAGGCCGAGCTGGACTCGGGGCTGCGGCTGCGCGGGATCATCGACCGGGTGGACGTGGCGCCCACGGGCGAGGTGCGGATCGTCGACTACAAGACGGGCAAGGCGCCGCGGGCGGAGTACGCGGAGGGCGCGCTCTTCCAGATGAAGTTCTACGCCCTGGTGGTGTGGCGGCTGAAGAGGGTCGTCCCGCGCCGGCTCCAGCTGGTCTATCTCGGCAGCGGAGACGTACTGACCTACGACCCCGTCCTCGCCGACCTGGAGCGTGTGGAGCGCAAGCTCCTCGCCCTGTGGGAGGCCATCCGGCAGGCCACGGATACCGGTGAGTGGCGGCCGCGGCCGACCAAGCTCTGCGGCTGGTGCGACCACCAGGCGCACTGCCCGGAGTTCGGCGGCACTCCCCCGCCGTATCCGCTGCCGGTGCGGGCGCCCGAGCCCGGAGCCGGTGCGGGCGCCTGAGCCGGGTGCCGGGTGAGCCCGGAGGCGAACCGCTGCACACGCTCAGGGCAGAATGGGGCCGGACTAGCGAAGGAGTGTCACGTGGCCATCCGCGTCCTACTGGTCGATGACCAGCCGCTGCTGCGTACCGGTTTCCGGATGATCCTGGAGGCCGAGCAGGACATCGCGGTCGTGGGTGAGGCCGGTGACGGCCTGCAGGCCCTCGACCAGGTGCGTGCCCTGCAACCGGATGTCGTGCTCATGGACATCCGGATGCCACGGATGGACGGAGTGGAGGCGACCCGGCAGATCAGCGGGCCCGGGCGGGACGGCCCGGCCAAGGTGCTGGTGCTGACCACCTTCGACCTGGACGAGTACGTGGTGGAGGCGCTGCGGGCCGGGGCCAGCGGGTTCCTGCTCAAGGACGCGCCCGCCAACGAGCTGGTGCAGGCGATCCGGGTCGTCGCCAGCGGCGAGGCCATGCTGGCCCCGAGCATCACCCGCCGGCTGCTGGACAAGTACGCCACGCATCTGCCCTCCGGCGAGGAGCCCGTGCCGGACACCCTGCACACCCTCACCGATCGCGAGGTGGAGGTGCTGAAGCTGGTGGCGCGCGGGCTGTCCAACGCCGAGATCGCCGCCGACCTGTTCGTCAGCGAGACCACCGTCAAGACGCACGTCGGGCACGTCCTGACCAAGCTCGGCCTCAGGGACCGGGTGCAGGCCGCGGTGTACGCGTACGAGAGCGGCCTGGTGCGGCCCGGCGCGCAGCAGTAGGCCCGTACGACGCCGAGGGCGCCCTCCCCCGTGAGGAAGGGCGCCCTTTCGCACGACCGGGCCGGACGGGCGTCAGCCCTTGTTCAGTTCCCAGAACCGGAACACCGTCGAGGCGTCCAGGCAGTACTCCAGGCCGTAGACGCCGTCACGGACCACCGCGTACTGCTTGGCCTGCCAGACCGGCAGCACGGGCAGTTCATCGGCGACGATGTCCTGGAGCTTGCCGAAGTCCGCGTCGGTCGCCGAACGGTCGCTCTGTGCGGCCGTGCCGGGGATGAGGGAGCCGGTGATCGTGCTGTTGCTGTAGCCGTTGCCCAGCACGTTGCCCTTGCCGAAGAAGGGTGCCGTGAAGTTGTCGGCGTCCGGGTAGTCGGGCACCCAGCCCTTCACGTACACGCCGTACTTGCCCCGGGCGATGTCCTGCTCGTACTGGTCGAAGGCGACGGACTCCACGTCGGCCCGGAACAGTCCGCTCGCGTTGAGCTGGGCGGCGATGGCCTTCAGCTCCTCGTCGGTGGCGGGGCCGTAGCGGGACGGTGTGGAGTGGAGCGTGAGTTTCACCTTGCCGGTGATGCCCTCGGCGTGCAGCGCGGCGGCGGCCTTCGCCCGGGAGGGGCGGGCGCCGTAGGTGTCGAAGAAGGCCGTGTTGTGGCCCGCGATGCCCGCCGGGATGATCGAGTACAGCGGGGTGGCGGTGCCCTGGTAGACGTTGCTGACCAGGGCGTCCCGGTCGAGGAGATAGGCCATGGCCTTGCGGACGCCGAGCTTGCCGGCGACCGGGTCCTTCATGTTGAAGACCAGGTGCTGGACCTCGGCGCTGCTTCCCTCGATGACCTCGATGCCCTTGCTGCCGGCCTGCCGGTCGAGGTCGGAGACGTCGGTCGCGGTCAGACCGCGGTAGGCGATGTCGATGTCACCGCTCTCCAGGGCGTTCTTCAGGGCGGTCCGGTCGCCGTGGAAGAACTTCAGCGTGACGCCGGAGTTCTTGGTCTTGGCGGTGCCCTGGTAGTTGGGGTTGACCGAGAAGACCGCCTCGTCCTTGCCGAAGGAGTCCAGCTGGTAGGGCCCGGAGCCGACGGCCTTGTCGTCGGTGCGCAGGCCGTTCGCGTCGTACTGCTGGTGGTCGACGATGGAGCCGGCACCGGAGGCGATCTTGCTGGGGAAGGTGGCGTCCGGAACCTTGAGCCGGAAGACGACCGTCTTCGCGTTCGGGGTCTCGACCTTGCCGAGCATCGGGAACATGATCGCCGGGCCCGCGTCGTCGGCGATCTTCAGCATGCGGTCGAAGGAGAACTTCACGTCCTCGGAGGTGAGGGCGTCACCGTTGCTGAACTTCAGGCCTTCCCTGAGCTCGCACTTGTACACCATCGCCCGGCTGTCGGTGAAGGTGCACTCCTTGGCCGCCTCCGGCGCGGGCTGCGTGGCGCCCTTGGGGAAGCCGAGCAGCGACTGGAAGACGTTGTTGAACAACAGCCAGGAGCCGGGGTCGTAACCGGAGGCCGGGTCCGTGGCGAGGACGTCGTCGGACATCCCCATCACCACGGAGGAGCCGGTACCCCCGGAGCCACCGCTCTCCGAGCCGCAGCCGGTCAGCAGGCCGGAGGCCAGCCCCGCCATGATCGGCAGGACTGGCCACTGGTTGCGCAGGTTCACTATGTGCCTTGTCGTCGGTTCGTCAATCCGAGGCCCCCGTTTCGTGCCCCGGACAAAGGATGCCGTCAGCCGCTCACACCGCGGCCGAGCTCCCACAGCTGAAGCGTCGAGGAGGAGTTGAGGGCGTAGGAGACACCCGTGACATTGTCCCGTGCGGCGACGTACTGCTTGCCCTGCCACAGCGGCAGCACGGGGACGTCCTCGGCGACGATGTCCTGGATCTCGGTCAGGCTCTTGCCGGCGTTGAGCCGGTCGGCCTCGCGGCGGGACTCCGGGATCAGCGTGCGCTGGATGGTGCCGTTGGAGTACGGCGAGCCGAGCGTGTTGTCCTTGTCGAGGAACGGCGCGAGGAAGTTGTCGGCGTCCGGGAAGTCGGGGAACCAGCCCATGCCGTAGACGTCGTACTCGCCCTTCTTCTCGGCGGGCCGGAAGGTCGCCCAGGGGTGGCCCTGGATGCTGACGTCGAACAGACCGCTGCCGTTGAGCTGCTTCTGCAGGATCTGGAACTCCTGCTTGGTGGCCGAGCCGTAGTGGTCGGTCGTGTAGTGCAGCGTCAGCTTCACCGGGGTGCTGATGCCGGCCTTGGCCAGCAGGCTCTTCCCCTTGGCTACGCTGGGGTCGCCGTACTTGTTGAAGAACGAGTTGGAGTGGCCGGTGACGCTCGCCGGGACCAGCGAGTACAGCGGCTCGGCCTGGGTGCCGTAGACCTTGGAGACGAGTTCGCCCCGGTTGATGATCTGGGCCATGGCCTGGCGGACGGCCTTGGTCTTCACGGTGGACGCGTTGGTGTTGAAGGCCAGGTAGCGGATCTCCAGGCCCGGCATGTCCACGAGGTCGACGTTCGCGTCGGAGCCGCTGTCGAGCTTGTCGATCTGCGACGGCGACATCGTGCGGGTCATGACGTCGATGTCGCCCTTGTCGATCGCGGCGCCCATGGCGTCGGCGTCGCCGAAGGAGCGGATCACGACCTCGTCGTTGTTCACCTTCACACTGCCCTTGTACGAGGGGTTCTTGGTGAAGGTGGCCCTGACGATCTCGTTGTCCTTGACGTCGGCCTTGAAGGTGTACGGGCCGGAGCCGTCGAGCTCGAAGCCGTCCCGCAGCTTGTCCTTGGCGTAGTCCTGGGGGTCGATGATGCCCGCGACCGGTGTGGACAGCTTGTACGGGAAGGTGGCGTCGGCCGTCTTGAGGTGGAAGATGACCTCACGGTCGCCCTGGGTCTCGACGGTGTCGATGGTGTTCAGCAGGGCCGCGACACCGCTGTCGGCCTTCAGGCTCAGGGCGCGCTCGATGGAGTACTTGACGTCCTGCGCGGTGATCTTGTCGCCGTTCGCGAACGTCAGGCCTTCACGCAGCTTGCAGGCGTAGCGCTCGTTGCCGCTGTCGGTGAAAGTGCAGCTCTCGGCCGCGTCCGGCACGGGGTCGCCCTCGCCCTTGGGCTGGGTCATCAGGGTCTGCACGGTCTGGCGCAGGATGTTCCAGGTGCCGACGTCGTAGGCGTAGGCGGGGTCGAGGGGCGCCGGCGCGTCGCTCGTGACGGTGAACCGGTCCGTGGTGCCGACGACGATGGCGTCCCCGCTCTTGCTCCCGCTGTCGGATCCGCCGCACGCGGCCAGAACCGGCGTCAGCAGACCGACCACTGCCGGCAGCACCAAAGTCTTGCGGTTCATGCGGGAGTTTCTCCAGAGCTGTTCGAATCCGTGTACCCGGCATGCAGGGGTGGTGCGGCGGATCACGGGGGTTGCGGCGATGTTCTCGCGATGAGATTAGTCCGCGCCTGCACCAGGGTTCACGGCCGCTTGAGTTGGGCTCCCATCACGCAGTGAAACCAGGCGTGGACACACCGAAAACCCGACAGCGGCAGGATTAGTGCAGCTTCCCATCAATCGGGACACAAGGGCACGCCAGACAGCCCTGGACGGGGGCGATCAGCACATCAGGGCAACGTTGTCGAGCCCAGCGGGAGTGGGGAACGTCACATCCCCAACTGGGTTGGCGGTTACCGGAATTCAGCCGGACGGCCCGCTTTGAATTCCCCCCGGGTGTACTTCCTCGGAATTTTGTCCAACCCGTCCAATGAGCTTTGCACGCTGGGTGAACGGCTAGCGCATTTCCGTCATCAGACCGCGCAGAAATGCCAGGTCGACCTCTTCGAGCGAGGTCACGACCGTACGCCGGCCGCTCGGTGCGATGGGCGCCACCGAGGGCACGGCGACCACCCGGCAGCCCGCCGCCTCCGCCGCCTCGACTCCGGTCGCGGTGTCCTCGATCACCGCGCATCTGGCCGGATCGGCACCGAGCCCGGCGGCCGCGAGCAGATACGGGTCGGGGTACGGCTTGGTGCGCGACACCTCGTCGCCGGCCACGGTCAGGGCGAAGTGGTGGGGGCCGAGGGAGGCCAGCACGCGGTCGATGATGCGCCGGTGGGAGGCGGAGACCAGGGCGGTCGGGATCTCGTACTCGTACAGCTCGGCCAGCAGCCGGGCGGCGCCCGGCATCAGCGGCAGGGTGCGGCCGATACGCTCCTCGAACCCGTCGTTGAGCAGTGTCGTCAGCTCGGCGAGGGTGATGTCGGCGCCGGTGGCCTCGATCAGGAACCCCGCACTGCGGGTCATGGGACCGCCGACCACGACGTGGCGCCAGGTCTCGTCCAGGGTGTGGCCGAGGGCGGCGAAGACCTCCACCTCGACGTCCCACCAGAAGCCCTCTGTGTCCACCAGGGTGCCGTCCATGTCGAGGAGCACCGCCTGCAGGGCGGAGCCTTCGGCCGTACGGGTTCCGAGCGCAGGAACTGTGCTGGTCATCCTGGCGCACCTCCTTGGGGGACGACCAGGCCGGTTCCCGGACAGGGAACCGGCCTGCAGTGGACCGACCAGTGTACGACTTATCCGATCAGCGCGCTGTGCGGCGCGCCTCACCGTGCATTGAAGTACTTCGCTTCGGGGTGGTGGATCACGATCGCGTCCGTGGACTGTTCGGGGTGGAGCTGGAACTCCTCGGAGAGGTGGACGCCGATGCG